>JASFZI010000113.1:0-6932 GCA_045107135.1 Candidatus Altimarinota bacterium | reverse complement strand
TCCATTTTCAAACATTTAATCCTCAATCAATAGTTATTTTTTTTCAAGCCTTTATAAATTTTTGTTCAGATTTAAAGGCAACACTCAACTCATTATTATATCTCTTATAATTATCTGGAAGTTTTGCAATTACTGAATTTGTTCAAGAAATAGTATCTCATACCTTATCTGTAACAGTTACTTCAACTATATACTTAAAATCACTATAATTTGAAGCAAATTCAATATCAACATCAAAATTTCAAACTCAGTTAGAATCTAAAGCTCATTTTCACTCAGTATAAAACTCCTTTCTAGGTTCCCAATAACATCAATAATAACAATCATACCAATATGAATTTTCATAATAATACTGTTTATAAACTTTATACTCAAATTTTGAATCTGAAACAGCAGCTCAATTATAATATTTTGAAAAAACTTTTCATTTAATTTTAAAATCTCATTTATAAGTTGTTTGATCCCGATAATCATGCTTAATAACCTCTTCTTTTTGGATTTTAACAAGTCATTCATTTAATCATTCTGTTTCTAATAAAATATCGTTTTTAAATTTAGGATTTTTGAATACTTCTACTGAAAAACCTCAATATGAAATTGATTTTCAATCAATAAACAAATTAATATTGTAATTTCAAAGAGGTGCAGAGTCCTTTATTTCGTAAGTATTAGATACACTTCAGAAATCATTAATTTCTATTTCAGTATTATGAACTTCTTTTCAATTAGAGTCAGTAATTTTTAACTCTACCTTTTCTCATTTAGGTACACTTAAATCAATTGATTTTCTAATTACAGATTTTATATTCACAAATTCTCATGGTAAATATAATAATCTATCTGTATATGTATGAGAATAATATTCTTGTTCTATCCCCCCCCACTTATTAAGTATAATTTCGTCCTGATTTGAAAATATATTTCAATAATATGACTCTGTAGTTTTATATCAAAAATTCCATGGAGCAATTCAACTATTCCATGTAGAATTAACATAAGATATATTAGTATCAGAAGCTGAGGTAATAAAAAATGTCTTATACAACTCATTCCAATCATATTCCCAAGTTTCAGTAAAAGTCCTTGAAAAAGCATCACTAACTTTATCATTTAAATTTATTTTTAAAATTCAATCCTCTCAGGTAAGTCATAAATAAATTGCTTCTGAAAATATATTATTGTTTATTGCAGAAAAATGTTTTACATCATAATCTCTTTTTCAACTATTCCACTGTTTTTCTATTCCCTTAAAATCATTTAAATATAATTTTATATTTTGATTAGCTAATGGCTTTCATTTAAAATCATTTACAAAGAAAAATGCTTCTCAATTTTTACTAATTTTCATTGTAATATGAGAATCAACTATACCAAAAAATATAGGGTAATTCATTTTATTAAAATAGTTTCTATCATCTTGATCAGAAAATTGAACAAAATATAAACCACTTCTTGATACTTTTCATATTAAATCATCAAAATTAAAATCCTTCTTAATTAAATTAATATTATTTTTACCCTTAATATTTTTTAATAATGAAATATCAATTTCTTTTTCCTTACAATCAAAATTTTCAAGTTTATCAATTTTGTTTAAAAAGAAATCATTCACTTGACTGACTTCAGCATTTTTTCTAAAAACTTCTATCTTTGCATAAGTTTCGTTTGGAATTCTACATATTCTAATCTTAGCCTTTGTTTTTGTTGTGTTATATTCTAATAATTGAAATCTAGGAGGTTTATTATCTTCATAAAGTGATACTTTATCTAAAATTCTAAGTCAAAAATATTTGTTTTCTGGAGTAGTAAAAACAAATTCTTCATTTTTTGTTTTTTCTCAAATCAAAGTATCAAAATTCTTAAGAGAGATTTTATATTCAGTTAAAGTTTTTAAAGGTAACCTTAAAATTCATCTTTTAGGATATAATACAATATCATCTACAGAAAAATCTATTTCAGGTTTTATAATTATAAGATCTTTTAATCTTTTTTTTGCGCCTAATCTATTATTTAAATATTCTGTACTATTTTCTTCTCATACATCAGTATAAAAATCTAATGAAAAATCTAATTTTATTTCAGATTTAAAATCATTATCAATATCATATAATGATCAAGTAGAAAATTTGGTAACTAAAAACTCATCTATACATTTATTTCTTTTTTCCTCAAGATTATCAATGATTAGATATTCTTCTAAAAAATATTCCTTAGTCTGTTTTATAATATCTATACAATTTTCTTCATTTAATTCAATATAATCTAAATTAAACTTTAAATCACAAGATTCATTCATTAAATCAAACTCACTTTCTTTAAAAAATCTATTGTTTTCAAATTTATCTTTATCAAAATCAAAAATGAAATTACAATTAACCATTGAGTCTATTCAATTAGCTAAAACTAAGTTCAAATCTTCAATATTTTTCTCTGCTTTATAATCCAGATAAGCAGTAATTCACATGTAAGATCATATTCAGATAAAAGCAGCTGAAAATATAAAAATAATAATATATAAAAGCTTTTTATTACCAAAATTTTTTTTCATAATATATATTTTTAAAAATAATGTTTATATTATAATAAAACAAGCCAAAAATACCAGAAAAACTATTAATTTAAAAAAAACAAACATTACTGTTTGTTTTTTTGAAAATTAATAATAAATATATTTTATTTCAAATATCCTCCTGCAAATTTATTTGTTAAATCTATAAATTCTCAAATATTTTCTAATTCTCATCCTTCAAGTAAAATTGCTTGAGCATAAGCATATTTAATTGCATCAGATAATTTTTCTGATTTTATATCAGATTCAAATTCTTTCTTCATTAAATCTACTATTGGATTATTTGGGTTTAATTGTAATATTCTTTTTTGAACAGGTACTTGTTGACCCATAGCCTTCATCATTTTTTCCATTTGTGGATCAACTCATTTAGCACTAGTTTTTAAGGCTCAAAGAGATTTTCATAATTTATCATTTAAGATTACTTCTTCTATCTTTTCTTCTCAAATAGTTGTTTTAACCAAATCAAAAAGTGATTTTAAATCCTTAGTCTTCTTTTCATCCTCTTTCCTTTGTTTTTCTGTTTTTTCTTTAAGTTCAATATCATTTGATGTAATAGATACTAAAGCTGATCATTTATATTCAGTAAAACCTTGAACTAAAAATGAATCTATTGGATCAGTTAAAATAATAACATCTATATTATTTTCTTTAAATTGTGATAAATATGGACTAGCTAATGCTTCTGATTCTGATTTAGCTATTATATAATATATAGTTTTTTGTTTAATCTTCTCTTTTTTTCCATCCTTTTCAACTTCATTTTCTTTTTCAGGAGCTTTCTCTAAATATTCATCTAATGAAATATTTGAAGATTCATTAATAGTGTTAAATAATGAAACTCCAGCAATTTCTTGTTTTAAATCATGCTCATAATGAATTCATTCTTTTATTATTTTTCAATAATTATTCCAAAATTTAACATAATCTTCTCTATTATTTTTTAAAGTCTTTCCTAGCTCAGTTATTACTTTTTTAGTAAGACCTTTTTTAATTTTATCTAAAGTAGAATTATCTTGTAACATTTCTCTAGAAATATTCAGAGGAAGATCACTTGTTTCAATTACTCATGAAATAAATCTCAGCCAAATAGGCATTAATTCTTTTGCATGTTCTAAAATTAATACATTTTGAACATATAATTTAGGACCATATTCTAAATTTGGATCAGATAAATTTTGATACATATTAACCTCTCTTGGAGAGAAAAGAATAGATTTATAACTAACCATTCACTCTATATTGTTATGCATTGTAAAAAGTGGATCATTCCAATCACTACTTACAGATTGATAAAAAGCCTTATATTCTTCTTTTTTTATACTAGATTTTGATTTTCTCCAAATAGGTTTAGTTTCATTTATTTGTTCAAATCACATTTCTTTTGGTTCTTTCTTTTTTTCTTCCTCAGTTCTACTATCATATTCCTTCATCATAATTGGAACACCAACATAATTAGAATATTTTTTAATTAATTCTTTTACTTTCCATTCTTCTACCAATTCCTTATTTGCCTCATTTACAAAAAGAGTAACGGTTGTTCATCTAGTTTCTTTTTTAATTTCATCTAATTCATAACCATTTTTTCAATCACTAGACCAAAGATGCGCTTTTTTATCTAAAGCAGATTTAGACTCAACAGTCACTTTATCAGCAATCATAAAACTAGAATAAAAACCAACTCAAAATTGTCCAATCAAGTTATGTTCTCAATCTTCTTTAGCTTTTGCTAATTTATCTATAAATTCTTTAGTTCATGATTTTGCAATAGTACCAAGATGTGAAACTAATTCTTCACCTGTCATACCAATCCCATTATCTACAATAGTTATAGTATTTTTTTTATTATCACTAGTTACAGTTATTTTAAATTCACTATCATCTCACAAAAAATTAGAATCCGTCAAAGATTTTAATCTTGCCTTATCAATCGCATCAGAAGAATTAGAAATAAGTTCTCTTAAAAATATTTCCTTATTTGAATATATTGAATGAGTTAATAACTCAAGTATTCTACCAGTCTCAGCTTCGAAATTATGTTTTGTCATTTTTTTTTCTTAAATTTTAATTTTCAAAATAGCACTTAGTTTTTCTAAGTGCTAATATTTTATTGTTTTTTATGATTTTGTAAAGTATTTTTATTAAATAAATAATAATACAGAAGCTATTGATAATAAGATTACTAATCATTTTTTTAGACTAAAATGTTCTTTGTAGTAAAAAATAGATAATATTATTGGGATAAGTATACTAAATGAATTTATGGTAAATACTACTGCAAGGTTTCAAACAAGAGCAGAAGTAAACAGGTAAAATGATATTATATGTAATAACCCTGTTATTATAGAAAATTTTATGATTCAATCAGAATTATATATTTTTTTATTTCTTTTTTGATGTTTATAAAATATCTGAGAAAAGAATAATCAGAAAAATGAAGAAAATAACATAAATCAATATATATTATACTCTCTAAGCATTACTTCTTTAGAAACAGCTGAAGAAATTGCTGTTAAAATTGCAGTTATTATTAATAGTATAATTCATCTAAATAAATTTTTTTGTATTTTATTCTCTGTTTTTGTTAAAAGTAAAAGAGGAACTGTTATTCAAACAGTTATTCAAAGTATTTCCTTAAAAGTTAAGGATTCTCAAAAATAAATAATACTAATACAAGTAACAATTATTGGTCAAAAGGTTTTATACAAAGGAAAAAATACAACAGTATCTATACTTTTCATACTCTCAATTCTTGTAAACATTGATAATAAAAAGAAAAATCCATTAATAAAAGAAAATATAAGTAACATAAGCAAAATTCCCTTTTCAATAACAATTTCATTAAAAATAAAATATATTGATAATAATAAAATTGAAATTCAATAAGAAAAAATACTTATTAAAGCTACATCATAATTTTTTTCTGCAGCAACCTTCATCGTAAAATTATGTAATCACGCAGCAAAGATAGAAAGTATTGCATAAATTAACCAGATTTCCATAGAATTAAATTTAAATATTAAATTAATCATCTTTTTTTAAAATAATTTTATAGTCAAATCAACCTTTTTTTTCTTTTTTTTCAAATCTAACTTTTTCTATATCATCTTCATTAATTCAATTTTTTATACAAATAGCTTTTATTACTTCCATTACATCAGCCAATTCTTCAGTTAATTCTTCTTTATTTTTAACTTTTTGTACCTCAAGAGCCTCTTCCAATAATTTTTTAAATAATTCAATATTATATTCATAACTAGAAGCAATATAATAGCTACACTCCTCTCAATTTGATTTTATTATTTCTGGAATTTTATCTCTTACTAATTTTTTCATAAAACATTATATTATATACTATCATCATAAGGATCTAAATGCAAAGTAATATTCCACTCAGATTTAATATCAATTTTTGGGATTTCTTCTTCAATCATATCCCCTATATCATGAGCTTCAAGTAAAAGCATTTTTTTATTGAAAACAATATGAACTTCTACAAATTTTGTATTTCAAATTTGTCTTGTTTTTAAAAAATGATAACTAGTAACTCGCTTATGTCACATAATTATTTTTTTAATTTTTTTAACTTCTTTTTTTTCAATAGATGCATCCATTAAGTATAAATATCATGTTTTAATCAGTTCAAAGGCTGAATAAATAATATAAAATGAAATAATTATTCAAATAATTGAATCAATAAGGTAAAAACCTGTATAATGAATAACTACTAATCAAATCAATATTCATGCATTTGAAAATAAATCAGTCTTATAGTGTAAAACATCAGATTTAATTACTAAATTATTTGTTTTTTTAACAACGTACTCTAAAAAATATACAAGTATTCAAGTAATCAAAACTGATATAATCATTACAAGTACTGATTCTCATAAATAAGAAATAGTTTCTTTATTTATAAATTTATTAATAGAAATATATAAAATATAAAATCATGAACCTGTAATAATTAATCATTCAAATAATGAAGCTAAAGCTTCAATTTTTCATCTTCAATAGTTATATTTACTATCTGGTTCTTTTTCTGCTCTAGAAACAGCAAAATAATTAAATAAAGAAACAAATAAATCAAGTAATGAATCAATCGCACTTGATAATACGGCTATTGATCAACTAATAATTCAAACAGAAAATTTAATAACTAATAATAAAAATGCAGTAATAGAAGAAACTATCGTTGCTGTTTTTTGAAGAGACATAAAAAATAACTTACAATTAAATTGTAAGTTATTTTAATTATTTATAACGAAAAGTAAATAAATATTAGTCTTCATAATTTTCTAATGCTAATTCTCTTAATGCTTCTAACATAGAATTATATTTTTCAACTAATTCATCTGAATAT
>JASFZI010000112.1:0-5244 GCA_045107135.1 Candidatus Altimarinota bacterium | reverse complement strand
AAGCTTTAATTTATTTTCTCGAATATGGTTGTTTGTTTATTTAAAAAGGTTCATGACTAAAATCATGAACCTTTTTTGCATTCTAAAACAAAGGTATTAATTATTGATATTTGATAAAATACGATTATAATTTGAGTGTTAAATTGTTTCCTAAATAGATAATCTTATATTTTAATTTATGAGAATATGAAAAAATATTTTTTAATAATAGTTTTTTTATTATTTATAAAAGTAGATGCTTTTGCAACTGATGCATGTGATAGATTAGTTCCTCAATATGCAAATTTTGTGTGAAAAGTAGTTATGGGTTCAAATCTTAGAGATTACCCTTGTATTAGTAAGTCTAATGTATTATGAGTATCAATAGTTTGAGATAATTATACGGTTATTTCAAAAGTTGACTGATGGTATCAGGTAAAATTAGATGATTCTAAAATTTATCGGATACGGGATAAGGCAATAGAAAAAACAAATAATACAGTTACATATCAATCAGTTAAAGAAGAACCTGTTCAAACTATTAAAAAAGTAGAGACAGTTGAATATAATGGATATCAATTAGTAAGAGCTGATAGTTTAATAATAAATAAATTATTATACAAGGTAAATAAAGTAATACAGGTAAAATGATTACTTTATAGAGATTCATTAGTTTCTAAATTATCTAAAGTATTAGTAGACTGAAATTATTCAGCTAGATTAATAGCTATCTTATATGATATAAAAAATAAAATAGCAAAAATTGAAATTCTTTCAGAAAAAAAAACAATAATTAATAATATTAATAATTGAGAAAATATAGATATGAATAGGGTTAGGGATGTTTGGTTATGACGGTTTAATACAGTTAGAAATGATTTATGAAAGCATTCCTATTCATATGATTCAAAACTTGAAAAAACAGCTTTAGAATGGTCACAAATCTCAAAAGACAGATGAGATATAACTCATAAAAGGGATTTATCAGATTCTTATTATGACTATAGTAAAATAACATCATGGTTTAAAGATAGAGGAGTTGTTTGTAAAAATATTTGATGAACTACTAATACAGAGAATATATGATATTGAACATTCTCTTGTAAAGATTCTGAATGTACAGATGAGCTTATTTCATGAATAAGGTCTACTTTTGATTTTTATATGTGAGAAAAATATAAATCATATCAGCCACATTATCAAAGTATAATAAATACGAATTTTACAAAAATGTGAATTTGAATAGAGTTACAGGAAAAAAGTAATTGATATTATAAATTTTATTTAACTGTTCATTATTGTACTAAACTAGTTGATTAACTATAAAAAACATATATATAGTATAATTATTGACAAGATAAAAAATAATGTATAATTGCATTACAGCTTTTATTAAGAAAATAAATATTAATCTATATAAGGGAGAAAAAAATGGATTACAAGTATATGATTGAAAAGAGTAGAGTTTTTTATCTTGAGTCATTATTATTAATATTTGTATTACTGATAGGGATCAATATTATTGTTCAATTATATGAGCATAGAATTTTTCTTTTTAGAGAGACCTTTTTTAAATATGTAGTTTTACTGCTTGAATGTTTTTTTCCATTAATATTTATCTGTTCTTTTGTTTTTGTTCCTTTTTTTAAATTTCTTTCTTTTTTCCTGTCCATATGGATTAAAATGAAATCAATTTTTAAAAAAGGTTTAATCAAACAAGATAGTTAGCCTGTGAATATAAAAGATTTTTTAGAGTATTACAAATCGTGATATTTTGAGTAATCTTATAAATAATTAAAAGCCTTTGGAAACAGAGGTTTTTTTTAATTTTTTCAAAAATTGAGTGTTTTCCGTTCTCTTTTTTTTATTTTGATTAATTTTAGTTATTTATTATAATTAGTATTTATTTGGTAATTTTTAGATTATGAAATATATAAGAGCAAAGAGTCTCAAAGAAAATGCAATAATAATTGATTTATTGTCAGATCAATCTTATAAAATAGAGCATATAAAATGAGCAAAAAATTTTTCAATTTATGAAATGGATTTTTCTGAAAAAATTAAAAATACTTTTCCTGATAAAAAAACAATTTTGTACATTTATTGATTAAGTAATGATACAAAAGAATCAGAAGTAGCTTATAATGTTTTAGAAGAACTTTGATACAAAAATATTTATATTATAGATGATTGATTAAATGGGTGGAAAAAATTAGGTTTACCATTTATCAAATGAAAGTCTAAAATTGAATTTAATTGAAAATATGTTGTTTCTAATGAAGAAAGTAGAGTAGAATGGATCTGAAGAAATATATGAAATAAACATAATGGTAATCTAAAATTTAAAGAATGATATTTACTATTAGATAAAGGATTAATTACTGAGTGAGAATTTGTAATAGACATGACAAGTATAGATAATTTTGATTTAAAAGAATCTGAATTTAAAAATATGTTAATTAATCATCTGAAAAGTAAAGATTTCTTTGATATAGATAAATTTCCAACATCTACAATTAAATTTTTGAAATTTGAAAAGATAAAAGATGTAGCAAGTAAGCCAAATTATAATATTATGGCAGAGTTAACTATAAAATGAATAACTAATAATATTGGATTTCATGCACATATTCATGAAAAAGACGAATCTTTAGTAATAAATGCCCATTTAGATATAAATAGAACTAATTGGAATATAATGTATTGATCAGAAAAATTTTTTGCTAGGCTAGGTTGACATATAATTGATGATATTATTTCTATAGATATAATAGTATTTGCAAAAAAAAGCGATAAAAAAGACCTATAATAATAGGTCTTTTTTTATTTTTTCTTTTCTAAGACAGTTCTGACATATAATCACTGTACTTGATTACGAGCCCACTCTGTTTTTCTCAAAAATTTTAGACTTGATTGTTTGCTTGGATTACTTTTAAAACAATTAATTCTTATTAATTCACTTAATTCTTCAAAACCATATTCTTCAACAAGATAATCTAGTATCATAACTAAAGTAACTCAGTGCAATATATCATCTGTTCTATTTGTTGTTCACATTTTTATTAAAATTATATTAAGGTATACCATATACATTTAAGAGTAGTGCATATTATATATATTGCAAGTAATTTAATAATAAAAAACTACTTTTACATTCAATTTAAAATCATTATAATATATAAAAATATAATTTTATACCAAGAATGAATTGATTTAAAAAACTCTCACTAGTTCCGTGATTTTCTATTGATTGAAAAACTTGAGAAATGGAAACAATCAAAATGTTGGAAACTGTTTCAGATGTTAAAGAAAGAGTTAATGCATATATCCAACCATCATTTACACAAAATGAAATAGACCAAGCAAGGAATGTTACTTCTCCATTATGAGAGTCTGTTTTATGTTGATTGTTATGATGAAAAAGAGTGAAGAAAAAAAATAATAGGTGATATGATTTAATACTTCCTGGTGGAGAAACAATGGAAGCAAAAATATGAAGAATTTGAAATTCAGCTGTAATAAAAAGGAATCAACTAGATTACTTAGATATTGGTGGTTTTTATTGAATAGTATATTATAGAACAACAAATAATTTACCACCATCCCATTTTATCGCTCAGAAAACTAAACTAGATCCACAAGCATATTTAAAAAGAAATATAAAAATTGAAACTGTATTTATTTTCCCCAAATCATATATTGTATATTTTTATAATACAAGTAAATTAAAAGAATGAAAAATTAGCACTACTGGGGTTTGTCATAAAGCGTTATCATACACAAATGCAAAATTATTATTTTGAGAAAATATATGAGAAAAAGAGAAATACAGTTGAACAATGTTATATTGAAAACATCAAATAGTGGTTAATTCTGTTGGTTATAATATTTGAGACTAAGTAGGGCTAAAGAGATTATTGAAGGGGAATATGTGTAGTATTTTTACTAATAAACTTGAATATTTAAATATTTTATGTATAAACAAGAATACATCGTTTCATATTATTAAATAAAATAATGGAGAAGTTATTGTGAACAATGTAAAAAAGGTCAAAGGACCAGTAAAAATTGAAAAAGTTTTTATAAGTGTTTCATATAAAGAAGGAATTGAGATGCTTGTTAAAAAACTTTTGAAGATAAATCCTAAGGTTGTATTTTACAGCTCAATAGGAACTTACAAAAAAATTTTTGAAATCCTAGGAAAAAAATTGGCAGATATAAATCTTGTTAAAATTCCTAATGCCGAACTGGTAGAACAAAAAGCTGACAGTTTTGATTTAGTGGTTGTAAACCTTAATCCATTTGCATATATTATTGCAAAAATTGAATGTACTTTGGAAATGGCTTGTGATAATATTGATATTGTTGGTCATATGATGTTAAGGGCTGCCGCCATAAATTTTTACAGGGGTGCTATTTTATGTAATACAGATGATTATTTACCATTTTGTAATGAAGTTTCATTAAATAAGGGTTGTATATCATTACATGCACGTTTGGAATTGATGAAGAAAGTATTTGATCATACGATTCTTTATGATTCTGTAATTAGAGAATATTTTGCAAAAGTAGATGAAGATGAACTACTAAAGTTGTATAAATGTTTTTAGTTTACACGATAAACGTTGTATAATAAAAAGCAAAAAGTGGAAACACTTTCTGCTTTTTATTATAGTTATTAATAATGGTAGTACTTACATATAACGCTATAATTTTGATTTTAATTTTAAATATATATACTAAAAAATATAGTAAGTATTTAGTTCCAATAAAATAAGAAAATGAAGATACACCATATAGCAATTACGGTAAACAACCTTGATGAAAGTAGAAAATTTTATGAAGATATTTTTTGATTTGAACTTTCAAAAGTATTTGAAAAAAAAGAATCATGATGAAAAGCTAATTATTTGAAATTGTGAGATGTTTTCCTTGAATTATGGCAGTTTCCAGATATGAAAGAAAATCAAGACGAATTTAGAAGTCTAAAAATAAGATGAATTCGTCATATAGCATTTGAAGTTGATAATTTAGAAAAAACAATTTTTTTAATGAAAGAAAAATGATTAACTCCAAGTGAACCAAAGTTTGGGGCGAGTAAACATTGGTATAGTTTTATTACAGATCCAAATGGAGTAGCATTAGAGCTTTATCAGAAATAAAAAAATCTTAATTATATAAATTATTTTTAATTTAATAAAGTTATAAATAAAGGTATAATGGAGAAGTATAAAATATAATAAAACAATAAAATTATGAAAAAAA
>JASFZI010000111.1:0-17979 GCA_045107135.1 Candidatus Altimarinota bacterium | reverse complement strand
ATATTGATGATAGAAAAATTGATGTCAGAGTTTCGACTTTACCAGTATGATCACATGAAAATGTTGTTTGTAGAATCTTGGATAATTCAAATGCTATTATTGATTTTGAAAAATTATGATTTTTTTGGACAACTAAAAGAATTTTAGAAAGAGCAATATCACAAAAGAATTGAATGATACTAGTTACGTGACCAACAGGTTCAGGTAAAACAACAACGCTTTATACTATTCTAGCTAAACTTAATACTAGAGAAAAAAAAGTTATTACATTAGAAGATCCTATAGAGTATAGATTAGATTGAGTTATTCAGTCTGAAGTTTCAGAAAAAAAGGGATTTACATTTAAAACTTGATTAAGAGCCTTATTAAGACAAGATCCTGATATTATAATGGTATGAGAGATTAGAGACAGAGAAACTCTAGAAACAGCTACACAAGCGAGTCTTACATGACATTTAGTATTATCTACTCTACATACGAAATCTGCTGCTGAGACTCTTGATCGTATAGTTAATATGTGATTAAAACCTTATGTATTAGCTTCTGCAATAGATACAATTATTGCTCAAAGATTAATCAGAAAAATTTGTCCATATTGTAAAAAAGAAAAGAAAAGAACTCCTCTTGATATAAGTATTATAGGAAATATGATGAAGGAGATATGAATGAGTAATATACCTGCAAAAAATATAAAACTTTATGAATGATGAGGATGTGATAAATGTAATAGTAGTTGATATTCTGGAAGAATTTGAATATATGAAATAATTTCATTAAACGAAGATTTGAGAAACATGATTAGAGAATGATCTACAACAGAAGAAATTATAAAAAAAGCAAGAACCTGAGATCTAATTACCATGAAAGAAGATGGTATATTAAAAGCAATTAAAGGTTATACTACTATTGAAGAAATATTGAGGGTGATATAATACCATAATTTTTTCATTCAGATATTGCATAATTAATTCATATTACTTTTCAGTTCAAGTTAATAATTGGTCATCCTGAAAAACCTGGTTTTAGAGTATTTGAAATTTCAAGTAGGTTAGACATTGAGTCTAACTTACTTTTTTTATTTATTATTGTTCATGTATTTGAAGTTATAGTTAGTGTTTGGATATCTACTCAATAGCTTATGATACTTTCATTTAAATTGCTTTCTTCAAATATAAGAGGGGTTAAAAGTAGAGGAGTATTTATTTTTAAAATAGCTAAATCTCTTTCTTTGTCTCTTGATAATACTTTGGCATTATATTCTGTATTATTAAGAATGACTTTGTAGTTAATATTTTCATTTTCTACTATATGATTTACTGTTTGGATTTCTCAATCCGTACTTATGATAAAACCTGCTCATATTCAAGAATTTTTATTATTTTCAAATATTCATTTTGGATTTGTTTTATACTGTACTAATTTTTGTTCAGGTACTATTATAACTATAGAATTTTCTATTTTATTTGAAATTTTAGTTATGTTTTTATCAAGTAAAAAAATTTTGATAAAAAAGATTGATGCAATTATATAGAGAATTCATATTAGGAATAATAGTTTTTTCATGATTTTTATAAAAATTTAATTTGCAATAAATATATTTTTATTAATATTAATTATATATTATATTAATAATTTTTTAAACAAATGAAAGTAAGAATAAAAACTAGTGATGGAAAACTATTGAATTATGAAACAAAGAGAGCTTGTGCTTTTGATTTTAGATGTACGGAAGATCTAATATTTGAACCAGGTGATTTTAAGCTTGTGGAAACAGGGACAGTTGTGGAATCTCCAGAGGGATATTATTTACAAACTCAGCCTAGAAGTTCTACTTTCAAAAAACATGGATTAATGCAAACAAATTCTGTTTGAATAATAGATCCAGATTATTGTGGAGATAATGATACTATCAAGTTTCCATATATAAATATGTCTGGGAAAAAGCAAGTAATAGAAGCTTGAACAAGAATATGACAATGAATATTTATAAAATATTTACATGCTGAATTAGAGGTAGTAGAAACTATGTGAGATACAAAAGATAGATGAGGATTTGGAACTACATGAATTAAATAAAAAAACCTTTTGTTTTTTTATTTCAACATCCCAACCAACTCTCCAACATCCTTAACCTTCACCAACTCAATCTTACTTGATTTAATATTACATTCAGGAATAAATACTCTTTTGAATCACATTTTTTTAGCTTCTTTGATTCTTTTTTCTATATGAATAGGTTTTTTAATTTTTCATGTTAGAGAAATCTCTCATATATATATTGTGTCTTTAGGCAGAGCAGAGTTAGTTTTACTAGAAATTATAGAAACAGCAATTGATAGATCTATTCATGGTTCTTCTATTTTTAGTCCTCTTACAATATTTGTATAAACATCATGTGCTTCAAGTTTTACTTGTGTATATTTTCATAAAACAGCTACAATTAAATCAAGCTTTGAACTATTTATTCATCTGGCACTTCTTTTTGGGTAACCAAATTTTGTATACATAGTTAAACTTTCTGTTTCTACTATTAGAGGCCTAGTTCACTCAATTGTAATTGATAAACTTGATCAGATTGTAGGCTCAACTGAATTAACAAACTCTAGTCAAGGATTTTTTAGATCTGTTAACCCTTTATCTGTCATATTAAAAATTCATATTTCAGAAGTTGGTCAGAACCTATTTTTCAAGGCTCTTAAAATCCTCATATTATCGTATTTATCTCATTCAAAATACAAAACTGTATCAACCATATGTTCAAGAGTCTTTGGTCCAGCTAGACTTCAGTCTTTTGTGATATGCCCGATAATAAATACAGCAGTATTAGTAGTTTTAGCAAAAGCCACAAGTAATTCTGTAATATATCTAACTTGTGAAACACTTCCAGATACTCATGTTATATTATTAGAATGCATTACAGAAATAGAATCTATTATTAATATATCAGTTTTGTTTTTACTAAGAGTTTCTAAAATATTTTCTATACAATTTTCAGCTAGAAGCTTCATGTTTTCTCAAGAAACTCATAATCTTTTAGACCTCTCAGCTATTTGATAATTAGTTTCTTCTCCAGAAATATAAATTATTTTTTCTTTAACAAATTTTGCAATTTGTAAAGTTATTGTAGATTTTCAAATACCGGGTTCTCCTGAAAGTAAGACTACTCATCCAGGGACTATTCCTCATCCTAGAACATTATTAAATTCACCAGATGAAGTTATTATTTTAACTTCTTTATTATCAGAAATAACATCATCTAGATTAGATAATTCTTTTTTTTCTCATTTTTTTCATCACTTACTTTTTGATATTTTAGCTTCTTTAAATTCTTTTAAAGACCCCCATTCTTTACAGAATGAGCATTGCCCTTGCCATTTTAATGATTCATTTCAACAGTCGTTACATAGGTACATGTTTTGGTTTGGTTATAAATATACACTTAATATACACAAAATATATACAAACGCAAATTTTTAAGACTTGATTATTTTTTTTTTATACTTAATATTCACTAAATTAAATTTTAAAAAATATAAAGATGGCAAAAGCTAAAGAAAATGAATTGATGTATTGAAAATTTCAAGGTTGAGAAGATTTTAGTTTTTTTATTCCTGATGATAGGGATTTGTATGGTTGAGATTTTTATATAGATAAAGAAAATTTTTGATTGGCTCAGGATTGAGATAAAGTTGAGGCTAGGGCTTTAAAAAAGTTTAAATGAAAAAAACCAGAAGCTAAAATTATTACGGCTTATTGAAGGACTCCGCAGAAAAATCAGGCTAAATTCGTTGAATGAATATATTCTGGTTGAGATGGAAACTTTGGTTTTATAGATGTAGAATGAAACGAAAAATGATTTTTTGTATATGGTGATAAAAAAGCTTGAGCAAGAGACGGAGATAAAGTAAAAGCAGAAATAGTTGATTTCAAATGAAGAAAAGAAGCCTTAGTAGTTAAAATTTTTGAAACGGAAGAAGAACTATTAGTTTGAAGATATCAAGATAGAGATAAATTTGGTTTTGTCGTACCGGATGAAGGTAAGAATAATGATGTATTTATAGCTTGATCAAGAAAAAACTGAGCTAAAAATTGAGATACTGTAGAAGTTAAAATCATAAAAAAATGAGGTAAAAATCCAGAAGGAGTAATAACAAAAATTATTCATGAATAATAAACTTGAAGATAAAAGAATACTGAAAGTATTAACAGCAAATATTTTATTAAGAGCTGCTAAAATAATTTTTAGTATTTTTTTGAATATTTATATATGGAAAATTTCGTGAGATATAAGATTAGTTGCTATCTATAATCTAGTTTATTTATCTTCTCATACTATATTCTTTCTAATTTGAGCGAAAGTAGTAAAAAATTGATATAGAACAATATCTCATGTTTGATCTTTGATATGATATGCTTTAGTATCTTTGAGTATTGTGATACTTAGAGAAAATACTATTAATTATATTTTTTATATTGGATTTTTTGTTTGAATTTTCAATTGATGGTACTGGATAACATATCATAATAATCAATTTGAATTAACTCATTATCATAATAGGGGAAATTATGAATGATTAAAACATGTTTGAGATAAATTAGTAAAAATAATAGTTCCTAGTTTTATATGAGTAATAATTAGTTTAAATTATTTTTGATTGTGATATGAAATTGCTTTTAGTTTTTCAACTATATTTTTGTTGTTAGCCGCTTTTGTATGAAAAATTAAAATTGATGAAAAAGATAAGGTAAAATATGATTTTTGACGTTTAGTAAAAAGAGTATTTAAAAATAAGAGAATTATGGTTTCACTTTTTGGTTACACTCTTACAGGATTTTCATTTTCTAATTCTTTACTAGAAGTAATAATACCAATTTTATTATTTTCATATATTGGGAGCGAGGCTGGACTTTGATTTTTGGTTTCATTTTTTGCAATAGCAAGTATTATATGAGCATATATTTTTTGAAAATATGTTTCTTACAAATATTATAAATATTCATTATTAGTCTCTGGATTCATTTATGGTATTTCATTATTTTGATTTATTGAAATATGAGTTTTAAAATATATGGTTATTTTTTCAGCACTTATTAATTTTGTTTCTGTATTCTTTTCTATTCCACAAAAGGTAACAAGTGATAGTGTTTTACATGATATAAAAGATTATAAAAATTATAGATCTGAATATATGGTTTTAAGAGAAATATTTTTAGCAGTTTGATGGATTTGATCATATACTTGTATTTATATAATTGGATCACTTGAAATAGAACAAGTAAGAATAATATTTTATTTTATGATATGAGCAATATTTCTATCAGCATTCTCATTGTCACGAATTAATATTCATAGAGAAAAATAAGTAGGAATTATGACAGTTATTTTTGTTGCTTTGGATTTTCTTATTTTGAGCTTGATCTTATTAATTATTCTTTTAGATTATATTTATTTTTTTAAAAGTTGCATTTCGTGATAGATTCTACCGTGAAGGTATTGACAAAATACTAATAATAAGTATTGTATAAAATAATAATTATTTATATATACGAATGAAAAACAATAATTTAATAATATTTGATGAGGATTTACTGACTATAAAATTAAATACTCTCGATTAGATGAACATATTGAAGAATTACATTCTTTGTGAATAAAGGTTATTGAAATATCAAACTCATTATGAGAAAATACTAATCCTGAGGTTTTAATGAAGTTAGTTGAAAAATTATCTTGAGAGTTTGATAGAGTCCTGGTTGAAGTATGAGCGAAGAAAGAGAGTATTTTTTCAAGGGATTATAAAGCTTGGGAGGATTCTATTATTTCAGTAATTGAAGCATGAGCTGACTGAATAATTTTGGAATGAGGAATGTGAAATGTTTGAATATATACAGATTCTTATCAAGTTAAAACATTATTACTATTATTTATTTTTAAAAAAATCTCTGATTTAGGATATGATAAAGATATTATTGTAGAAGCCTGAACGGATTGTTTACAAAATTATATAATTTCTTTATTCTGATCTCAAACAAAGATATGAAATATACGTGTGAATGATGTAAATTCTTATAATCATAGCTATAAACAAGAATACAAATATTATTCAGCTAATTTTAGCTATTTTAATTTACTACACAAATATCTAAATCTGTATTCAATACTCAGATTGAACATATCGGTATTTCTGTCAAAGTTCTAGAACAAGTTGATCCAGATAATGTATAATCTGATAGACAGGTATAGTTAATTGCTGTTATATTATAAACTTCATGACGAATACCCCAGCCCGAGGTATAAACACCGGAAGAACCAACAGCAGCCGAAACTCATGTAAAGTTTAAGTCCCGCGACCAGGTATAGACATTACAGTTTCAATCGAATTTTATTAAGTATCTTGAACTCGCATAATAAGTACATTGACTATTTACACCAGCACTGCATTGTACACCATCTCCATTAAGTGTACCAGAGTCACTAACCCCGGTGAATTTAGCGGTACACCATGTTGGAGTGCTTGTTGTAGCGGCAACTGTATCTGATTTTTGACAAAGGTTAGTTGTAGTGTTGTAGGTATATCCAGTGTTACATGTTGGTAAATTTGATATCCATTGTGCATATAAAGTTGTTGTTGATATTAATGTATATGTTTTTGCACTACTTTTATCTGAATTATAATATTTAGTTCATCAACTTGCTGCACTGAAATATCAATTAAATATATATCATGTTTTTGTTGGTACTGTTGCTAATGTTGGCATTGCAGAATTATAAGTTGCTGTTACATTTTGTGTTCATCATATTCATCAGTTTACATCTAGTATTACTGTAAATGTTGTATCTATTGTATATTCTTTTATTTCTCATCACAAATTATTATTTACCAATGTTGTTGATAATAATGTAATTAATTCTAGATCCATTACATCTATTGCGACTAATCACTTAATATTATCATTATTTTCTAATATTGTTCAACTGTATGCTGTTTGTAGATTCTTTACAAGATTTATTCTTGCAGTTGGATCCTCTGTATATAATGGTTTACATTCTTGATAATCTATATATACAACTAATTTTTCTGAGGTAAATAAAAATCATTCATCTGTTTTATATTTACTTCATATATAATTTGATGGTAAATTATTATATCAGTTATATACTAAGTTTTCATTATCTAATATTGTTTTTAAATCTGTTACAGTATCTCATTCAGATGATATTATTGATGGTATTGATAATATTTCACAGGTTGTTCATGTTTGAGCTTTAAGTGTTTGTCAGTTATAATTTCACATCACTATAGCTATTGCAATAGTATCTCATGCATTTGTTTGAGTATTTAATCAGTTTAATACTATTTCGTTTCATTCTATTAATCAAGCCAATTGATATTCTTGTTTTGTTTTTGTTATTGAATATGTATATTCCTTATCTGTTAATGGATCTTTTGGTATTTTATCTAATTTTTCTACGTTTTTTGTTGTAGATTCTCAAAATATTCATTGAGTCCATACTATCGATCATGAATATATTACATCAAATCAAGTTGATGTTTCTGGATACTTTCAAGCATCTAAGTTAAATAATTCTAGTGAAGTTTTCATCGTTGATAAATCTGAAATCCTTACACTGTTTCTTGAAGATGTACTATATCACTGCAAAGAGATAAAAGCTATTGTTCAAAGAATCGCCAGAATTGTTATTACTATTATTAATTCCACTAAGGTGAAGGCTTGTTTTTTTATGTGATTCATATTTATATATTTTGAAAAATAAAAATATTAACTTTTTTAGTATACTTAATATAGTATTTTAAAAAAATTTATTTAGTATTTTTCTTAGATTACCCCCGATTTTTTCACAAATAAAGTCTACAAAAGACTTGATATAGCCACGTATAGCATAATAGAAGTTATTTGATATAATAAAAATGCAATTTCATTTTATGAGAAGCTTTGATTTAAATTTAGTAAGGAATTAAATGAATTTGAAATAATTGAATGAATTTGGGTTTCGGAGATACAAATGATTAAAAAACAGCTTTAACTTTATGTTAATGCTGTTTTTTATTTTATTTTTAATGGTACCAGTTAGTGAAGGATGTTCGAACTGAGTTTACTGAATTTAAAGGGGATATTAGTATACTAGCTTTGAAATAATTTAATAAGTTTAAAAGAATTGTATAAAATTGTTAATATATTATAATAATTAAAATTACTAATAATTATACTTTTTATGGTAGATTTAAAATTAACTGAGAAACAAATAAAAATAATGAAAGGATTGTGAGATAAAATTAATGATTCTAAATTATGAAATGAAGATAAAATATATATATGATATTTTATAGAGGCATTATTAGATGAAAATTATGCTTGAGCCTCTAATATATGATTTGTTTTTCTTGAAAAATATCTAAGAACCAAGCTTATATTTATTAGACATAGTAAATCTTGAAAATCAGCAAGTGAATTTTTACAATCTTTAGATTATGAAGAATCACTTTTAGAGAATTGAGAAGATTGAGGTAATGATATTAAAAATGTAAGAGGTAGAATTTTATTTTGATTAAATCAATATAAAATAGATTGAAAAATTACTGAAAAAACAATTATTAAGGATGTAAAAGAGTATATTGATTTGGTTGATAAAAATTGAATTATGCCAAAAAATCAATTTTCTTTTAATAATATTTGTAATGATTTAAAAAAGGAATGAAAGTTTGATAATAAAAAATCTAGATCATTAACAAAGTTATATTCTAAATATAGAAATCCATTACATCATTGATTATTTAAAAAGCTTATAGATCAAGAGGCAGAAACAAAAAAAGTACCAGTCGTTCACGGTTGAATACCTTGAGAAGAGATAAAAATGATAGAAGTAGATAGTTCAAATTTAATTTTAAGAGAAATGTGAATTATTCAAGAAGTATTAAAATGAGTTAGTATTATAATGTTTAATGAAATAAGTGAATTATTAGAATTATTTGAAGATATTGAATAATACTTGTTAATTTGGATTTATTATTAAATAAATATAATTATTTTTTAATTATATAAAAATATATAAAAATGAATAAAGAAACAAATATATCTATTAAAATATGAAATAAATTTTATCATATTTTAAAAATTAATATACATGAAAGTGATTTTTATATACATCTTATAACTAGAGATAGAGAACTTCACAGGACATCAGACGAAAATAATGATATTGTCTATGAAAAATTACCTGATCATATTTCTTACCATGCGGATTGAGTTATTCATATAACTCATAAAAAATGATGAGGAAGAACTACTCTCCCATTTGCTTTGAAAGAAAATTTATTAAATACAAAATCATTTTTAGATTTACCTGTATATGCAATAAGTTATTATGAGCAATGATTTGAATGATTAAAAAAATACGCAATTGAGTATAATGAAAAACCTGAATGACATGTGATATATGAACCTAAATGAATTTCTTTTACAACTATAATGTTTATTAAGGATTTTCATGATGATTTACATAATTTTTGAAGGAATTTAGATTTTGTAATAAAAGTTTGATGATTAGAACAGTGATTAAAACTACCTAAAGGTTTAATCCAAGAAGAAGAAATTAGTTATCCAATAGTCAATATGAATTTCAATCCTACAAATGAAGAATTAGAAAATTTAAAATTGTTTTCTAAGCAAGAAATGGATAAATGTGAAAGTATAAAACCAGAAGATTTATTTTGAGATAGTATAATTAATTGTTAATGTTTTATCTATAGTGAATGAAGTTAGAACCAAAAAAACCTCTTATTTAAGAGGTTTTTTTTGATAATTATAATGGTACCTGGAATGGGAATCGAACCCACACGACCGAAGCCAGGGGATTTTGAGTCCCCCATGTCTACCAATTCCATCATCCAGGCTAATAATTTCCATTTAAAAAAATGGTGGAGCCCCGTAAGGGGCCCCATAGAACATCAAGATTTGATGTAGGTATAGTATATATATAAATTTTTTTTTGCAAGTTAAAAACGGTCGAGAGACCGTTTTTGTTTCCTCCTTTGGAAATATTATTATCCGATTTCTTCAATGTAGCCTTTACCGGATAATATATAGAATCTTAGAACACACCTGGCATTGAAAATTATTGAATATACAACGGCTTCAAAACCTATCTCATCTTTATATCGATTGTGCATGATATTAAATGATTGATATTCAACAATTACAGTTTCCTGTGTATCCATTACTGCATGATATACGTTCACAACCAGTCTGATAGGATTTTTACCTCTATCCAGATAATTATCGTTACTTTTAGTACGAACTCTCTTCTTAAAATTTGAATAGAGTTTATCAAATGGTTGTCCCTTTGTCTGTGGAAGATAAGGGTGCAATAACGCTTTTTTTCTATTTCTCATTACTTGACTCCTTTTTTAGTTGTTGAGAATTTCATAAAAAGACTTTTTCATTATACATTATTTATATAAAAGTCAATTGCAATATTTGTAAAATTTAATATAATCATTTTATGAATAATAAAAAAATAATCACTTGAAAATTTGATAAAAAAGAAAACTTTGGTTTTTTGATTCCTCTTGATAAAAAATTATATAATGGGGATTTTTTTGTTGCTTTAAGAAATTCAAATAAAGCTAAGACTTGAGATTTGGTTGAAGCAGTAGAAATAATTAACAAAAAATGAAAAAGTAGTGAAGCAAAAATAATTAAGATACTTAAACAAGATAAAGAAAAAAAGATTTTTAGAGAAGAAGACAATAAGAATATAATAGAATGAGTATTTTCTCAAGGAAGAGGGGATTTTTGATTTATTGATGTGGAGGGAATAGATAAATGATTCTTTGTTTTTTCAAATAATAAGAATTCAGCACTTGATTGAGATAAAGTAAGAGCAAAAGTTAAAACATTCAAATGAAAAGATGAAGCTGAAGTTATAAAAGTTTTGGAGAGAAAAATAGACTTGATTGTTTGAGAGTATGTGCCTTGAAAAAATAATAATTTTGGTTTTGTTGTTCCTAATAATCCAAATGTAAAAAATGATATTTTTGTTCCTGGAAAATATAGTATGGATGCTAAGGCTTGAGATGTAGTCTGAGTATTAGTTACTGCATGGGAAAAGAAAAATCCAGAATGAGTTATAAAACAGATAATTTGAAAAAAATGAGATAAGGCTGTTGATGTACTTAGCTTAATAATTGAATGAGGTTGAAAAATTAGTTTTCCTGAAAAAGTTTTATCATATACTGAGGAAATTTCTAAAAAAATAGATGAAAAAGAGTATTTTAAAAGAGAAGATTTGAGAAATTTGTTCACTTTCACCATAGATTGAGAGGATGCAAAGGATTTAGATGATGCTATATCTGTTAAAAAATTAGAAGTAGGAGGATATAAATTATTTGTCCATATAGCCGACGTTGCTCATTACGTTACAGAAAAAAGTCCTCTTGATATTGAGGCTTATAAAAGAGCTACCTCTACTTATCTTGTGGATAGAGTTATACCAATGTTACCTGAGAAACTAAGTAATGATTTATGTAGTTTAAACCCAAATACTGAAAAACTTACTCTTACTTGTGAAATGACTATTTGAAATAATTGAAAAATCACAAAAACTAAAGTTTATGAATCTATTATAAAAAGTGATTATAGATTAACTTATAAAGAGGTTGACGAGATATTGGAACAAAAAACGCAGCCTCCTTCTCCTGTAAAGGAGAGGGAATTCAAGGGTGAGGTTTTTTCAAAACTCCAAATAGCAAACTCTCTTAAAGAAAAAATAACAAAATACAGACAAGAATTAGGAGTATTAAATTTTGATTTTCCAGAAACAAAAATTATTTTGGATGAAGAATGAAATCCTGTTTGAATAAAAGAGTACCCAAAATATGATTCTAATAAATTAATAGAAGAGTTTATGATTTCTGCTAATGAAGCTGTTAGTAGACATTTTTCTGATTTACCTTTCTTGTATAGAATCCATGAAGAACCAAAAGATGATGATTTGGCAAAACTTCAGGATACTTTGAATTTATTTGAAATAAATTTTCAATTTAAAAATTGAACAACAAAGGAATTTTCTATACTTTTATCTAAAATTTCTAAATTAGATGAAGCAAAAAAAATGTTCCTAGAAAAAATTATTTTAAGAACACTTTCAAAAGCTGTTTATTCTAAAGAAAATTTTGGACATTTTGGTTTATGACTTAGTTTTTATAGTCATTTTACTTCACCAATTAGGAGATACCCAGACTTACAAATTCATAGGATAATAAAAGAAAAAATAACTAAAAAATTAGATAGTAAAAGATTATCTCATTATAGTGAATTACTTGATACTGTATCAAAATATACTTCAGATAAGGAAAGAAAGGCTGAAAAACTAGAGTATAGAGTTAAGGATTATTATATAGTCAAATATTATAAAAATAGAGTTTGAGAAGAATTTGAATGAGTTATAAGCTGAATTATTTCTAAATGATTTTTTGTTGCTTTAAAAGATACAGCAGAATGATTTGTGGAATTACAAAGATCGGAATTTAATGATCAAATGCAAGAACATCTAGAGCTTTCAACAGGGAAAAGATATAAAATGTGAGAAAAAGTAAAGGTAAGATTAATTGAGGCTGATGAAGTGATGTTGAGGTTGAATTTTGAGGTTATATAAAAACGGCTTACATATTTGCTTACATGTTATTTTTATGATAAAATTAGTAAGAATATAATTTTTACTAAATACTCATGGATAATTTAAATCAATTTAAAAATATTGAAACAAAGGGAATAGATGATTCTGCCAGTTTTTCAAAATTAGTAAAACTTAGTGATTCTGATTCAATGAGATGACAGATAGCATGAGACAACAATATGTCTGAGCTTGTTAATACGCATTTTAGAGAATCTAATGAAAAAGTTTTGAGTACTTATTCAAAATATTGATTAAATATGAATTCGCTTCAACAAAGTTTGGTAGATCACAACTATGATTTATGAGGTTATTGAAAACAAAAGAATTGAGTTGATGGTTATTTTGGGAAATATACTTTTGTGGCTCTTGTAAATTTGCAAAAAGCATTATGACAAAAACCAACCTGAATAGTAGATTTAACTTTATTAAAACTTCTTTTTCCTCATACTTTTAGGACACTAAATAAAAATGAAGGGAGAAGTGAAAAAGAGACAGGAGAATTTGTTGGTGAAAGAATAAAATGATATAAAGAATGACTATCAGAAAAAAAGACATTAGTAATAAAGGCTACTCAAAAAAAATTGGTTAGACTAAATAGTGAATTAACTAATAATACTATTGCTGACACAAATCCTGGTGAATCAAAATCTCATATAGTTTCTGTAGACTTAGAGAAAAAATGAAGAACGACATATTGTTCTAGAACTGCTAGAAAAAATTTATATAGATTATGAGTTCCAAGAAATGAAGTTCCTGTCTGACCATCAGCAATTGCATCTATGAGAATGTATTGAAGAAAGAGTAATTATGTAAATAAAATTTCAGATTTACCATCGTGAACTAATGTTTTAGATTTGTTTATTGATTCAAGAAGTAAATATGAACATAGGGCCGCTGCTTATAAAAATAATTGAAGTTGGTATGTATTAGATCCATACAGTAAGTTAAAAAGTAATAGAACAAATCCGAATTTACCTATTCCTTTAGAAGAATATGTGTCATCAAAAAAGATTATGTGAGTTTATCCATATACTGCTTAATAAAAACTACTTAAAAAGTAGTTTTTATTTTTGCAAAATTGTAAAAAGTCTTATTATAATACAAGACTTATTTATAATAAAAATTTATGACAAAACTAAAACAATTTATCAATTTGCTGCTTACAAAAAAATACATTACAAAATTCGTTGCCTATTTTCTATTGGTAATTATTTTTTATGTTTTTAGTGATTTTTTAGGAATATTTTTACTTACTTTCATATTTGCATATTTATTTTTCACATTAGCTGAATATATAAAACACAAGCTTGATTTTATTTTAAAAAAATTTCCTAAGAATAAAAAAATAAATGATATAATTAAAAAAGTTTTTGGATTAAATTTAATAATAGTTGCTTTGTATATTTTTTTTATATGAGCTATAATTTTTATAGTTTCAGGTATAGTTCCAAAGCTTGTTAATGAATTATCTGAACTTCCAAAAAATATTCCTTTTTTAGCAGAACCTATTAGCTGAGTAACTACTAAATTAGTAGAAATTAAAAATTTTAATGCAGAGCTAGGGGGGTCTATTACTGAAATAATAACTAATAAAGATATTGATGTAGTACTTGATATTTTGAGTAGTCTTAAATCAGCATCAGTAGTTTTTTTACAAATAATAATATCTATAATATTAAGTTTTGTATTTTTAATAGATAGATTTAAATTAAAAAAATATTTATTAAAAATCAAAAAATCAAATTTTAGTTTTATTTATAAAGAATATAAAATCATCCTTGAAAAAATAGTTAAATCATTTTGACTTATATTCAAAGCCCAAGCAATGATTGCTTTTGTTAATTCGGTTTTAACAATTATTTGATTAATAATTATTTGATTAATACATTGATGACCGTTTCCATACATATTAACACTTTGATTAATAGTATTTATAGCTTGATTTATCCCAGTTTTGTGAGTATTTATATCAAGTATCCCTATCATTATCATAGCTTATAGTACAATATGATGATATCCTGTAATTTTGGAAGTACTAGTATTAATAGCGATAGTACATATGGTAGAAGCATACTATCTTAATCCAAAAATAGTTTCTAAATTTTTAGAAATACCAGTAAGTCTTACATTTGTAATACTAATAGTTTCTGAACATCTTTTCTGAATAGCCTGACTTCTTATCTGAGTAAGTCTGTTCTATTTTATAGTATGATTACTTAGAGATATAGACAAAGTTTTAAAGAAAAATAAAAAAGAAATCAAGAGGATAAAAGCAGGTGGTAAAAAAATAGAACAATAAAATATATCTTAAGTATATGGATTTTTTCAAACTCGACTTTCATAAAAAGCTTGATTTTTTCAAACTCTAGATTATAATATTCAAGTATATTTATTAAATATTAATTATGATTAAGAGAGAAATATTAAATGAAATTAAATATTGGCTTAATAAAGAAAAAATTATTATACTAAAATGAGCAAGACAAGTATGAAAAACTACTTTAATGAAGAAAATAGAATCATATATAAATAAAGATAAAAAAAATGTAACAGTTTTTTTACAAGCTGATAAAATAGATAATAATGATATATTTAAAACACCAGATACTTTGATAACATATTTAAATGCAAAATATGATTTTCCAAATACTTATGTTTATCTTTTTATTGATGAATTTCAGTATATAAAACAAGCATGATTATTTTTAAAAAATATATTTGATGAATATAAAGATAACCTTCAAATTATTGTTTCATGATCATCTAGTTTAGAAATTACAAAAAACTCAGAATTTTTAACATGAAGAGCTATTACTTTTTATATTGATAGAATAAGTTTTATTGATTTTTTTAATTATAAAGAAAATATAAAAAATACTAAAAAAATCGATTTAGATAATTTCACAGAAATAGAAAAATTTTATAGTGTATTTAAAAATTTATTAGAGAAGAATTTTTTGGACTTTATAACATATTGAGCTTATCCTGAAGTTGTTTCTGTAAATAATATATATGAAAAGGAAACTATAATAAACCAAATAATAGAGACTTATATTCAAAAAGATATTATAGATTTTTTAAATATTGAGAATATTAAAGCATTTAATGATTTAATTAAAATATTATCTTCAAATATAGGAAATCTAGTTAATATCAATGAGATTGCATCTACTATTAACATATCAATACAAACCGTTAATAAATATATAGATATATTGGAGTGAACATTTGTTTTTTCAAGAGTTAGGCCTTTTTTTAAAAATACAAGAAAGGAGCTTAGTAAAATGCCTAAAATTTTTATAGAAGATATATCTATTAAAAATTATTTTTTAAGAGAATTTGATTCTATATCAAATAAAATAGACCTTTGAATGGAGGTAGAAAATTTTGTTTATACAGAGCTTAGGAAAGTTTATAAAAAAGATCAAATATTTTTCTATAGAACTGTTTCTAAAGCTGAAATTGATTTTATTATAGAAGACAAATTTGAATCATATATTGAGATAGAGGTAAAGTACAGAAATAAAGTATGATTACCAAAGGTTATGAAAAATTTTGAAGAAAATTATTCAGTTATTAAAAAGATTATTATAACTAAGGATATATTAAAAAATGAAGATGACGTTTATTATATTCCTGCTTGTTTATTATCATTAATCAATATAAGATCATAATCTTATATAATTTTTCATTTGCTATATTATTATCAAATTATTTATTTAAAATTAAATTCATGAAAAGTAAATTTGTTAAAAAATTTAATCATGACTCAATTGCAGTTGAGTATGATGAGGATGTCAAAAATGAGAATAACCCAATCCGTACAGGCTATAGTTCTCTGCTTTTATGGGTAAATACAAAGACTCAATGATCAGAAAAAATTATAGATTTAGGTTGTTGAACAGGGAATACAGTAAATTCTTTATCAGGAAATTTTTCAAAGATTATTTGTGTAGATATTTCTGAGAATATGATAAATATTGCAAAAGAAAAATTAAAAAAGAGAGAAAATATATTTTTCATTAAAAATGATTTATTACAATTTTTTGATGAATACAAAGAAAATGATATTGATACAATAGTTTCAACTTATGCAATTCATCATCTTACTCAAGATGAAAAACATAAATTATTTGAAAAAATATATAATTTTTTACCAAAGGGTTGAAAAATAATTTTTTGAGATTTAATGTTTAAAAATAGATGATATGAATATGATATGAGATTAAAGTATCCTAATTTAATTGAAGATTTTGATGATGAATTATATTGGTATCTTGATGATGAGCTTAATGAACTTAAAAAATTATGATTTAATGTTGAAATAAAACAGTTTTCTGATTTATCATTCTGAATATACGGGGAAAAATAGAAATTTATGGCTTTTTAGACTTTTTTGACAAAACATCCTAAAAACTGTATAATTTAACAATCATATATTATGTCATCAAACTGATTTAAAAATACAGCAGCAGCATTGGCTCTTACGGCGTCTCTAGGTATGGCTACCTGAGCGGAAGCAGGAGGAGAATCGACTAATATTCAACAAGAAATAGACCAAGTAAGAGTTGAGACCCAGGCTAAGGCACTATCTTTATTAGAAGAATGTGATGCTAATGATGATGGGACAATTAAGTGAAAGGAGGTTATGTGTAAAATAAAACGTGGAATTAGAATAACAAAAGAAGATACAGCAGAAAAAAGAAAAGATACAGCAGAAAAAAGAAAAGATACAGCAGAAACTGAAGCACGTATATTAAAAAATAAAGAAGAAATAAAAAAATAAAGAAAAGAGATTTGAGATCAAATATCATCATTATAGGATATTTGTTTATAATTGACAAATATGATAAAATAATATAGAAAATTAGATTCTATATTATTTTTTTATGTGATTATATGATTGATATAAATGATCTGAAGATATAGATAATTTAGGTGGTATACAAGATGTATCACAGTCTTTTGAGTCCAAAAATAACGGTGTAGAGTCAGAACCAAAAAGTGTAAAGGATGAATTAAGTAGCTTAAAAGAAGAGATGTCAGGGAATGATATTCAGTTAAATAATAAGGTAGATGAAACAATAGATATTTTGAAAGAGCAATTATGAAAGAAATTATCAGAAGAAGAAAAAGATAAGATATTGAAAGCTAAAAAAGCTCAAATTGATGAGATTGTTTCCAGGAATGCAGAGGAAGCAAAAAATGTAGATGAAAAAAAGAAAGATACCCTCAAATATTTAAAATCTATAGGTTTTGATTTACTACCACAATCACTTACA
>JASFZI010000110.1:0-9097 GCA_045107135.1 Candidatus Altimarinota bacterium | reverse complement strand
CTAAACTATTATCTGTGGAATTGTCATCTCTGACAATTGTATTAAAATCTTGATACGTTTGCTTATATAACGAATCTAATTGTCTCTTAATATATTTAGATCCATTAAATGTTGATAATAATATACTCACTTTTTTCATATGCTACCTTTAATATTCTTTGCATCAAAAACAGTAAAAGTAAGCATTGAAAAAATCACCACAAAAACTGCTAACCATAAGGTTAAGCCTCTTACTAGTATTGATGCTACAATCGCCAATGATAAATCCATTCCAAGTTGATATAATAAATAACTAATAGCTGCTTCAGTAGCACCTACACCTCCTGGGATAAATGAGAGAGCTCCTGCCAATATACTAATATTATAAATCCCCATAACAAGAAAAATATTAGCAGAGAAGCCCAGTGTATTTACCAAAACAACAAGACTAATACTTTGAATTCCCCAAGCAAAAAAACTCAGAGGAAGAACAACTTTCAATGACTTATTAGAAAGATTATTTTTAACACTTTTCTGAAAAAGCATTAGAGAATGTTTAGATTGATGTTTAATACTTTTTTGAATAATCATCTCTAAAAAATCAGACCGAAATATAAAAAAAATAATAAACAGAAACAATACTCCAAATAACATCCAAAGCTGATATTTTGAAAAATAATAAGTGGACAATGTTGTGGCTAATATTGCTACAGCAATAACATCTAGAAAACGCTCTGAAATAAAAGCAGCAAGGCTCTGAGAATATTTAATTTTAAAAGAAGCCAATAAAACGGACCTTATCATCTCTCCTGATTTTCCAGGTGTTGTAGTCAAAGCAAATCCACTCAAATAGATAAGAAGATGTTGGATTATTGAAATATTAGATTTTAAAGGTAAGACAAAATAAAGCCATCTTGCAAAACGAGTTAAATAATTCACCAATGATATCAATATCAATATCAAATAAACATGCAAAGGAATATTTTTTACTTTATTATAAATATCACCCAAATCTATAGCATACAAGAATGCGATGATATATAAGCTTAAAAAAAATAAAATTGAAAAAATAAAATATTTTATTTTACGATGAGTTAAATATATCATTAGCGAAATGGTTTATAATATTTTTCATTAGCTAATTCAAGCATTTCTTTATCACCCCTACTATCTCCATAAGAATAAATATAATCAAAAGTAGATAAATCATATTTTTCTTTAATTCGCTTCACTTTTTCTTTTCCATAACAATTTTTTGTTTTTAATAGACCTGATACTTTTTTATCCCTAAACTCTAACTCAGTTGCTATAAGGTCAATTCCATGTTTATCGCACCATGGCTGAAGCCAACATTTGATTGAAGCAGAAACAATTACAATCTTATCGCCTTGCTGTTGATGCCATTGTATTTTTTTCATAGCTTCTTGTCGTATTATATTATCAATATGATTTAAAGAATATTTATTTGCAACTTCCAAAAATTCTTGAATATCATAACCTTTAAAAAACCATGAAAGCATTTTTTGTTTTGCTTTATAATTTGGAATCAACTTAAGTTTATAAGTTACAAGAATAGGGGAAAGAAAAATAAGTCCAAGAAGGAACTTGCTATCCCCCACAACAAACCTTATAAACTTAAGTAAACTATCATCTGTTGTAATAGTTCTGTCAAAGTCAAAAAAGGCTATTTTTTTACTCATATGCTCATCTTTTTAAATATAAATTCTGGAATATGCATTATAATTAACATAATAAATTTCCATATACCTTTTGTGTATAAAATATTTTTTCCTTTTTGTTGTGCACAATATACATCATTTGCCACATCTTCAGGTTTTGCAGTTAATTTCTCAGGTAATTCTAGTCCTTTCGTCATCTTTGTTGCAACAAACCCTGGTTTTACCGTTAATACTTTTACACCACTTCCATATAATCTATTACGTAAACCACTCAAATATGTACTAAATGCAGCTTTTGATGAACCATAAATATAATTTGTCTTTCTACCTCTATCTCCTGCAACTGAGCTTATTCCCACTATAAAACCATTTTTATTTTTTTCCATATCATTAGCTACTATATTTAAAATACTTACCGTACCTGTATAATTAACATTAATAGTATTTAAAGCTTTCTTCCAATCTTTCTCACACTCTTCTTGATCAGCCATATATCCAGCCACCACTATTACTCCCAGTGGTTTTGGTTCTAAAGTGTCATAAAATTTTTGATGGCTATCAAAATCTACCATATCGAAATTTTTAAGCGCTATCTTTACATCGCTTCGTATCTTAATATCTTTTGCTAAGCCATTTAAATTTTCAACATCTCTAGCAGCTAAATATAAATCATAACCATTTTTAGCGTATTTTCTAGCCAACTCTTTTGCAATATCACTTTTTGCACCAATTATTAAAACATAACTCATTTTATATTCCTACTCTTTTGCTTTGAAGCGAATTGAATTTTTTATCCATACCATTAGCTTCTCTAAATCTTCTAAATTTATCTATCAGAGGGTAACCTTTTTCAAAAGTTTCTTTGCTAACTCTTACATCTTTTGTTAGGTATATCCTTCCCTTATATTTAAGCACTATCTTATCTAACTCATCAAGAAGTTCAAATAACCCCTTCTCTATTTTAAAATCAAGAGCTAAACTATACCCTTCTATCGGAAATGAAAGGTAGTTTTTATTTGCTTTACCATAAAGCTTTAAAACCGCTAAAAATGAACCTTTACCACTCTTAGCGATAGTATTTAATATCTCTTTTAATCCATCATAACTCATCTCTTTTGGCAAAATAAATTGATATTGAGTAAAACCATTTTTTCCATAAATCCTATTCCAATTATTTATAGCATCCAAAGGATAAAAAAAAGTATCTATATCTACTTTTTGATGACTCACTCCATCGAAAGCTTTTTTGTAATAGAGCCAATTAAAAGCTTTTACACTAAATGTGTTTAATGCAAAAGATGGAAAATTAAATGGTATATTTAGTTTTTTCTTTTCATTAAAATTTAAATCTCCATCATTAGCAAAATCTCCAACCATAAGCAAACATTTACCTATTTCGTTATCTTTTGCCAAACAGTCAATCCATGCCACCGAATAAGGTTGATCACTATATTGTTCAAAAGCATCAAAAGTCTCTTGTAGATTCTTAGTCTTGATAGTAGTCTGATTAATATACTGAGAATTGATTCTTTTTAAACTTATTTTAGCATCAATTACTACTCCTGTAAGTCCCATTCCACCACAAGTAGCCAAAAATAATTCGTCATCTTTCTTACAAGTTTTGATTTCTCCATCTGCTAACATAATGCTAAATTCTTCTACGCATTGACTAAAACATCCTTCAACATGATGATTTTTTCCATGAATATCACTGGCAATAGCTCCACCGACTGTTATGAGTTTTGTTCCAGGTGTAACTTTTAAAAACCACCCCCTAGGTACAAAAACTTCTATAAGCTCACTTAAAAGCACTCCGCTTTGACAATGTAAGATACCATTTTCTTCATCAAAATCTAAAAAGTAATTATAAGGCTTACAATATATTATATTTTCATTTAATGCACTATCTCCATAACTTCTACCATTACCAAATGGTATATAATTTTTATCATTTAATACTTTAGCTTTTAATTCATCTTGATTTTTAAAAGTTATCTCTTTATTTTTTATTATGGGGTACATTCCCCAGCTATTTAAACTCATTCTTATTCTCCATTAATTTAATATTTTTCCAATAGCTCCACCCCCAACGTGGATCTTGACTACTATTTACAGTAGTTTCAAACTCTAACTTAATAGTATTATCAGGTATTTTAATAGTTTGTTTATGAATGCCCTGATCCTCTTTATTTATTTTTGGTTTTAAACATTTCTTATATAATTGAATATTACTTTTTTGTGTTTTAGCAAACACAATAAAACATCCACCCTTTGTGTCTCCTTTAGTATATGACTCTGACTTAAATCCATATTCAAATGACAAAACTTTTGATGAATATTGAGGAATATCTAAACTAACATTACTAGGGATATGTGCAAAAAGAATATCCTCATTTTGATATTTTTGATAATGAGCATTTTTACTCATCTTAAATTTAGAAATTTCTAAAAGATTTTTAATTGATTGCGACATATTTCGTTTATAATTTGTTTTTATATGATCAATATTTTGCATCGAAATATTGATATTTTTTTGATACAAATAAAGAGCACTTCTATTTCCTATAATTTTAAAACTTTTAACATATCTACTTTGCTCAATCAACTTAGGATTAATCGAAAACTTAACAAAATCTTCTTTATTAGAAATCTGTGGCGAAAGAATAAAACCACTACTTACAATTTCAGGTATGATACGGCTTTTTAAAATTGAACCATTCTTGAAAGTAATTTCAATATAAACCATAGGAGATTTATAAAATGTTGTTACAAGTTTTCCCAAGAAGGTAGGTTTGATACTGATAGAACACCATAATGCATTTAAATCAGATTCTACATCAACAATCTTATTAAATTGAGATACTAAATTCTTTTTATTTTTAAGAATAAAACTAGCTCTTTTTAATTTATTTTTTAATAAGAGTGTATATTCCCCCTTAAAATCAACTGCATGATAATTATTTAAAATATCTAGCCATGTTGACCCTTCCATAGTACTTAATAACCTTCCGTCTATAGTTTGTATTTTAAATAATAAATTACTAGCAGCTTTTTCACTATTTAAAAATTCGCTATTTTTTTCTATAAGATTTGGTGTATATACTGAATAGCTTTGAAAAATTGGTCTTGGAGCATATTTTAAATTATTCGCCAATAGAATAGAAGCATTCCATGGATAAATATCAATAGTACCTTTTATCATGGATAATGGATGCTCTTTTTTAATATTATTTCTTGAAATTTCATACATGTGTTCTAAAGATATTATTCTATCTTTTGAAATTATTTTAGGCAAAATTTTTATTTTTTTAATATAGCTTGAATAAATGTTACCTAGCATTTTAAAAGTTTGTATATTCTGATAATATGCACTAACAATAATAGATACAAACAATACAACCAATATAATAGATTTATTTTGATGTCTGCGTGTATAATAAAGTAAAATAAGTACAAGGAGCACTCCATATGCTTGAATTGCATGCCCATCAAATCTTACAAATCCTGATTTAAACCCAATTAACCATAAAAGTAAAAAAGAAAAACTAAGATAATAGTACTCTAAACTTTTTTGAAAAAGAATCTTTTTTAATACATCGACAAAAAACCAAATACTTAATGATAAATACAATATTAAGATTATATTATTACCATTAATCTGCATTGCCTTGGAGTAACCTGAAGTAATTTGGATAGATTCGTAAAGATAAGGAAAAATATTATCATAACTTTGACCAGATAGAAGAAAAAAGATGGATACTAGTGCTAAAAATATTATTGTTAAATAGTCTATATTTTTATTTTTTATATAAAAATAAATATCACTAGCAATTACTAATAATAATGCTGTGGGAAAGTGGGAAAATTTAATTAATGTAGAAAATGCCATTATAACAATTAATAAATAAATCAAATATTTATCTTTTTTTGTATTTGCACTTATTATTAATAAAGTAAATAATACTTGAAGAAAAAAGAAGAATATCCAATGACCAATAATCAATGCAAATAATATACCAAATGGTATAAATAATTTATAATAAATATTTTTATCTTTTAATACTTTAAATAAAGCAATAGAAGTTACGAAACTAATCAAAAAAGCAACAAGTACATAATTTATATAATTACTAGGAGAAAATAATATATCTGGAAATCTATAATTACCAAATGGACCATAGGTAAATATAATATCTTTACCAAATTGCCAATTATGCTTAATTGAATAATCTATCACTTGTTGCCAAGATGGATCAAGTCCAGAAGCAGGCATCATAGGATTAAATGGTATAAGAAATAAACTTATAAGCAATAGAATATATACAAACAATAGTAAATTGTTTAAACCAAATCTATTTTTTTTCAAGAGCAATTGCATTCCATTCTCCCCATTTTGAGCTATTATCAGAAATTTGTACTTTAAAATTTAGAGGCATATCTTTTGAAATTATTTTTATCAGAACCCATCCATTTGACATAGCAGGTAATAATTCCTCTTTTATGAAATGATTATCCATGTCAAAAAAAGAAATTCTTTGTCCACTATTACGAGGTCCTGTTGAAAGTAAGAAATATTGATTTTTATTCATACTAAAATAGATATTAGCCTTTGAGGCATCACCTTTTATATATGAGCCCAAAATAACATATTTAAAATTTTTAGAAGGATTATACATTGCATTAATTTGATATGTGTTATGGATTATCTGAGATGTTGAAACAATATTTTTAAATTTTAAATCTATCATATCAACATCATATACTTTCATGCTTCCATATTTTAGAGTTCTATTATAAATTTTAGAAATAGTAGATTCTTTTAATATAGTCCTGGCAAATAAATCATTAAAATATGGATAGAATGTACTCTGTAAATATTCTTTTCGATGTTCAATTTTATCTATAAATCTTGTATTAAAGATATACATAAGTAAAGAAAATGTTAGAAATAAATAAAAGATTTTTTTCACAAATTTTTTCTGATGACACTTTTCAAGTAAAAGCATATAGATCAAAGAAATCATAAGTAATGAGATTAATGAATATCTTGACGATAGACATGCTTCAAGTCCTGTGTGAATACGGTTTACAGCCAAACCAGCGGAACTAATCAGAATCATAGTCATTGCATGGAAGGAGAAGGAACTAAGTAATGAAGTTTTAAACTTCCATAAAACAAATATATACCAAACAACTATTAACAATCCAAATACAACGGCAATATTAAAATTATTTGATATACTCCCTAGAACACCTAATGAAAATAAAATTAAATGAAAACCTTGTTTCAAATTATTTAAAATACTATGTCCTGGTTGATTCATGCCTGTTGCATACATAATTATTAAGATTAGAATTGTAATTATCAAAAGAACAGTTAAATATTTATGATCCCTTTTCAACATATAGTGCAATAAAATAACTGGGAATAAGGAGACCCATAATCCTCCTTGTATCATAGTCATTACATAAAAAATAATTGAATATTTATGTTTATTTTGTATTAAAAAATGGATAGATAATAATGCAAATAAAATTTGCCAATATCCTTGCATTGAAGCCATTGGCCAAAAAGCCATATTGTATGCTGAAAAGTTAAAAAGCAATAGAGATACTGGCAGTATATATATAATAGGTAAATTAAAAATTTTAAATCTACTATAAAATAATATAAATATTCCAACTAATCCAATATTTCCAATATAAATTAGATATTTAAAATTCATAATTCCATTTGTCTTTAAAATGAGAACTTGAACGATATTACTAAAGACTAGTTTATACTCATTATGAGGATGAAATAAATATGTTATCTTCTCAATATATTGATGCATATTATTATAGTTATTTAAAAATTCTAATACAGAATTATAATCATCAGCAATTGGTGCATCAACAGCATAATGATAAATTATAAATATATATGTTATTGCTGGCATTAATATTAAAATAAATATAAAATAGTTAGCCTTTATTGGTTGTTTATTAACATTCATATCTCAGCCTTAAAACTAAAATATTTATGCCCAATAAAACTAGTAAACACAGGAAAAGAGACTCCCATAGCATGCGCCGTTGCTTCTGGATAGAAGGTAAAACCCATATGAGGAAAAATATACTCTGCAAACCCTACACTTATGATGTATGTTTGTATGATAGCTACAACATTTACAAGTGTAAAATAAAAAAACTCTTTTTTTGTAGAGTGTATGCTTTTCTTAAAAACAAATAACTTTGATAGTACAAATGCAGTTATCATTCCTGTTATATATGCCACTATGACTGCATTGCCAAATGACATATATTGATTGTAAAAGAATCTACTTCCGAAGTTTACAACGGCAGCAAAACCACCTGCAAATAAAAAACCTATAAATTGTTTAGATTTAAAATCATTTATCATTTATCATTCTTTTTACCAATTCTCTTCCAAAGCCTATAGATTCACTAATTCCTCTATCTTCTGGATAATAGTGTGAAGTATCCGCTACCCACAAACCATCTATTGGGGTCTTTACATCTGGAAGATTATCTAAAAAATTTGGCTCACATATCGGTTGTGAGAAGAAATATCTATGAATCTTTATATCTTCTATATCTTCGCTATTCAATAAAGGATTAACTGTTTTAAAATATCTTGATACTTTTTCTTTGTATATTTCATTACTATCATTAAACTTTGGGTTGGATTGTGGCATATAGTATGGCACATAGATAACATGACCTACTTCATGATTAAGGTTCCCATATTCTATGATACCAGGTATATCCATAGACTCATCATTTATATTTAACCAAAAATTCTGGGTTAAAGGTTTTTTTAGTTTTGCTATAACACATATACACCCTATATTAATCTTGGAATTATACTTTTCTAAAATATTTTTTGGTAAATTTGGAGCAATTTTAGCAACTACTGGTAAAGGAATTGTAGATATGACATTTTCAAATTCTTCATAAATACCTTTTGATTTGATTCCTTTTAATTTTTTATCTTCAATCACAATTTCATCGACTGCACTGCTTAATCTAAACTCTCCCCCATTATTTTCAATATAATTTTTCATCTCATTAAGTAATGTTTTTGATCCACCACTTAAGTAGCCTAATTTTTCTTCAAAAATGCTATACCTTGAGCGACCTATTCTTCTAATTCTACTCCATATCCAAGGAGCTGAAAGATTGTCACTGTATTCATAAAACTTTAAAGCAAATAGTTTAGACCAAAGCTTCTCAAAGGCTTCATTTCCTACCCATTTTTTTATCCAAGTAACTGCATCATATTTTTCTAATGGTTTCCAGTTATTCCTTTTTGTGGACATAAAGGCATGAAGTCCGTAACGAAATTTTGCTATCAGACCTAAGCCTTCAAATTTCAAAAGTGCCATAGGATTTCCCCAAGGCTGAAGCCTCCCTTCATGCCAATATCCCATTTTTGT
>JASFZI010000109.1:0-6446 GCA_045107135.1 Candidatus Altimarinota bacterium | reverse complement strand
ATTTAGAAAACAAATAATAAAATGGTAATATGATACTATCAGAAAAACAAGCAGTCAGTCTTATTAAAGATAATTTAGTGCTAAGTCCAGAAATTCAATCAATGCGAGAAGATTCAAAAACGCTATATGCACTAATAGATGGTGATTATTTTGTTGATGAATTGATAGAACGTATAGAATTTATTGAGAGTAGTAAAAAAGCAATAGCAAGAGAACGATATTCAAGAGATATTCAAGATTTCTTTGAAAGATTATTCCAGCCAATAGATAATATTTGGTATGCAACAGGTGGTAATAAAGTTTATGACATTGATGATAAAGATGTTAAAAAAGAATTTCTACATAAAATAGCAAATATAAAAGACAGCAATACGTTATCTAATTGGATTCAAAATATCGCTACAAGATTAAAACACGTTGATCCTAATGGTGTAATATTTATGGAATATACCTCTAAACCTAAAGATATATATCCAACTTATAAGAGTATTAATTCAATACGTGCTTATAAAAAAAGAGGTCAGTTATTAGATTGGATTATATTTGAGCCTAAAATATCAAAAATAAAGAGTATGAATGTAGAATTATATCGAATTGTAGATGATTTGAATGATAGAACATTTATGAAAATAGGTGAGGAAATAACTCTAGTCGCTAAAGATTCATTTGAACATCCTTTTGGTGAAGTTCCTGCTATTTTAAACTCTAATATTGATAAAATAGGTAGTAATTATAAACTATCTCCTATAAATTCAATTATAGGTCTTACAAAAGAATATTCAAGAGACCAATCATTCTTAACATTATATAAATTTACACAGGCAATACCAATACATTGGCGTTATGTAACTTATTGTGATGATTGTAAAGGTAGAGGAAAAATAGGTAATAAAACCTGTTCTTCTTGTGGTGGGACTGGTAAAATGGGTAAAAATGATGTTACAGATGTTGTTGAATTAGAAGTGCCAACAGGTGATACACAAACTATTGCGCCTGATATTGCTGGTTTTATTAAACCTGATTTAGAAACTTGGAAACAATATATTGAAGAATTAGCTATCGCTGAACGTAAAGCAACTATTACATTTTGGGGAACTCCTTTAAATTCAATAGAAACATTTGGTGGTAGAAAAACAACAACAGAAGTTTTATTTAATAAACAACCAATAGAAAATAGATTAAATGAATATGCTGATTATGATGAGTTTTTAGAGTGGAAGATGTCAGAATGGATTTTAAACTTTATTGATAAGCAGAAAAACCGTAAAGAAAGTAATATAGTAATAACTTATGGTAGAAATTATGTAATAGAGCCTAGCGATACAATCTTAAAGAGATATGAAGAGGCGAAAAACGCACAGGAGAATGACGTTGTACTAGATGAGGTTTTTAAACAATATTTACAAGCCACATACAGAACAAACCCAGTAGAATTACATAAAAACATTATGAAAAGTAAAATTGAGCCTTATGTACATCAAACTATAAAAGACATTTATGATGTATTTGGAGAAAAAGAAGCACAGAAAAAAATACTTTTTGGTAAATGGTGGGATAGTCTTACAAAAGATGATTTTCTAAAAAGTAAAGAAGATTTAATTATAGAATATGATAAATGGTTTAATTTAAAAATTAATAATAATTAATATATATGGATACAACAATGGTAGCGTGTAATGTTTATAAGCTGTTAAAAAGCGGTAATAAATTTACACAAAATGGTAAGGAAATTACCTCTGAAAAAATTATACTCTCTCGTGAGTATGTTGATGAAAAAAATGCAAATTGGGAAACTAATGGGCTATGGCACGAAAAACTTGAAGATTTAACAAAAGAATACATCGCCATTAGTAAAGAGCGGTTAATTCAGAAAGAAGAATCTAAAAAAGTTGAAGGACAACTTAGAAATACACTATTAGATGTTATTGAGCAAGGTAATATCAATGAGGAAAATAGTGAATTATCTACTTTAAAGAAACAATATCAAGAAAAATTTAATAAAAGACCCTTTTATAAATGGGGTGTTGATGAACTTAAAGAAAAATTAAAATGATAAAAAATATAAATGAGGTTGAAAAATCTCTTGGATTAGAGGCTGGTAAGCTTAATGAATTTTTTAAATCGGAAGATGAATTTGAAATTGATTTAACAAGTAAAGTAATTTTCAATAAAGAAGATTATGAAGCTAGGGTTAGTAATATAAAGAAAGACGAATTTGTAAGAGGTCGTGATTTATTACTAAGAGAAATGAAAGATGGTCAAGGTTTAGAATACGATGGTAGAAAAGACCCTGAAAATTTTATAAAATATTTTAAAGAAAAAATTGAAGCTGAATCTAAAATTGAGCCAGAAGAAAGATTTTCTAAATTAAAAACAGAATTTGAAAAATTACAAAATATTAGTCAAGGGTTTCAAGAGAAATATACAGGTTTAGAGGAAAAAATAAAAAAACAATCTAAAAATAGAGAAATTAACAATATATTATTAAAATCTATACCTGATAATATTACAATACCAAAAGAAGATGTTTTAACAATTCTTAGGGCTAAAAATGATTTTAATATTAGTGAAGACGGGTTTGAAATTATAGAAAATGGAGTAATTTTAAGAAATGAAACTACTAGAGACCCATTAAAAACAGATGAGTATATGAAAACTTTTATAAAACCTTATCTGAAAGAAGTGGAAGGTGGAAAAGGAGGTGGTAACGAAGGTGGTAACTTAAAGGCAGGTTCATTTGAAGCTTTTGAAAAAGAAATGGATAAAAAAGGTATTTCAGGAGAACAATTAAGTGTAGAAATGCAAAAAAGAATACACGACGGCACATTAAAATTATAAATATTATAAAAATCTATGTAAATTAACTTTTATATAGATTTTTTTTATATATTTGTAAAATATACTTAATAGACAAGTTTGCTTTGTGCTAAAAGCGTGGTCAAAGGTGGAAAACCTAATGTATTAAAAAATAAAGTTTAATTTAAAATTTAAAATTATGGCAAATAGAATATCAGCCAATTTTGTAAAAGCACAAGCTAGACTATTAGGTGCTTACCAAAAACAAGAATTACGTTATAGAAATCCTGTAACATATCTAGCGTTTATATTATCAAGTGGAATTATGTTTCCAAACTATGATACACTTAGAAAAAGAGAAGATAGAACAGTAGAAACAAATTACAATGTACGTTCATCTCGTTCATTGGTAGCTGCTGATAGAGCAGTAGGACACGTTGGGGTTAAAGGAGATACATCAACATTGACACCATCTTGGCAAACATATAAAGACCATATGAAAACGTCTTTAAAACAGTCTGATAACTCTTTATACTCTTTAGACGAACAACTTGCACAAGAAATGCAAAATATTTCATCTAACTTTGCCGAAGGATTAGAAACTATTGCTGTAAATTATGTATTTTCTAATCGTAGTGGTGTGAATATTGCAACAGCGGAAGGTTCTTTTGATGCAATAGATGACGTGTTTAAAATTACAGAAACAACAAATGGAAATAGAGCTATACAAATTACTAAGTCAGTAATGGCGGTAAATAAATATAGCGGTTCTAATTTAGCTGTTTTTTGCGATACAGTTTCTTATAATAAGTTTTTATTTCAGGCTGCTCAAGGAGCTAGTAATCAAACAAATCTATCATTCCAATTTAATGGAGTAACATTTATTCACTCTATTGAATTGGGTGCTTTAGGAGCTGGTTTAGTAGGTGCTTATGCTAAAGGATTTTGGGTGGTTGCTGAAATGGGAACATTTGGGGTTTTACCTTGGATTCCTAGACAAAATAGAATAGGAGTAAATTCACCAGTTGCTAATTTTACATCATTTATAAATCCTATTGATGGTAATTCATATGCGGTTCATAGTGAGTTATCAAGTGCTGATGATAGTGCTAATAATGGTAGTGCGCAAGATATAGTAACTCAATATGAAGTTTCTATTGATATTGCATTAACAAATGCGCCATTAACAACAGTAGGAGAAAAAGTATTCCAAGCATTTGCACTAGTATAAATGTTTCAAGTAAGTAAAATATCAAGTAAATTATATGGTATTGTAGGGTTAAGACAACCTTTTAACCCTACATATGCTATATTAGACGCATCTAATCAGATAAGCAGAAGTGGATATTATATAACTGATAATGCACACGTAAAATTAGAATGTCTAAAAGATACACAAGATTATAAAGATATTTCTGATACAGATTTTAATGAATATTTAAAAAGACTACAACAGTCTAGTATTGTTAACGTTTGCCATAATGTATTTAATGATTATGACTATATAGATAGAAACTTACTTTACACAAATACACAAAATAAAGTAAATACTGAAATACTTGATGATGGTTTTGTTGGATATAAAATAGAGGTAGATGATAAAAATGATATTGCTTTTTCAATAAAAAGAGTTTTATTAGATTTTGATACAACAGGAAGTTTTAATATACTTCTTTTTAATACTTCTAAAAGTACTCCAATAGAATCTAAAGCAATTACTATTACAGATAAAACACAGGAAGTTGTTTTAGATTGGAAAATTGATAATTCAGATATAACGTATAAAGGTGATTATTATTTAGGTTACATTAAAACTGCAACTACACCAATACCTTATATGAGAAATTATGAAGATTCTAATGAAATGACTACTTTTTCTAATTTAGAGTTTGAAAAAGTACAAGTAGTTAATCATAATACAGAAACATTATTTGATTTAACATCAGAAGTTTCAATGAGCAAAAATATTGGGATAAACCCCGATATAACAGTTTATGAAGATTTTACGGATTTAATTATAAATAATGAAATGCTTTTTGCTAGAGCAATATATTTAGATATGTCTATTTCTGTTCTTAGGGAGCAATTAAATTCTTTAAGGATAAATAGTAATCAAATAACAGCAGAAAGTCAGTCTATGAAGATTTTAGCTGAAATAGAAGGTATAAAAGGAGATAACCCACTTAAATTAGTTGGGTTAAGGTCTTTGTTAATAGGAGAAATAAAACAAATATCTGTTGAAATAAATAAATTAAAAAATGGATATTTTAATAGTCCTTTAAGTGTTAAAACAGTAATATGATTTATACAAAAGTAGATCCACAAGGTATTGACAAGCAGATTCAAAGGATTCAGCAATTTCTTTATGATAAATTAAATTCTGTATATTCAGGAGAAATTTATTCTTATGGTAGAGTTTACAAAAATGAAACTGAAAATGGAGTTAGACCTTTATTTTATGTTGGGAATAAAGATTATGAAGAATTAACTATTAACGATACTATAAATGGATTGCATTATTTTTTTGTAGAAGATGATAAATCTGAAATAAGTGATAGAGTTTGTATCTCATCTAATGAAGTTGATATTATTTTTATTATTGATGATATTACTAAAATTAGAGGTGATATTTCGCACTATGCAGATGAAGAAATAAAAGAAACCATTAAGTCATACGTACAGGGTTTAAATTTTAGTCTTACATCTGTAACTAAAGGAAAAAAAGCATTAGATGGATTTGATATAAGTAAAACAAAATTTATATTTCCATATTTTGTTTTTAAATTAACAGGAACAATTAACAATTATTAAAAAAATAAATTATGAGTAATTATAGTGAATTATGTAAATCTAATTCAGATTTATTAGGTACAGGGGCAAGTAAATGTCCTAAATCATTAGGTGCTGTGGTGAAATTCTTCTTATCAGAAAATACTTACACAGAAACAGCAGCTAATTTAAAATTAAAATCAACTTGGGATGCAGCTATTCTAGCAGGTAGTATTATTCCATTTCCAGAGGTTGTTGCAATAGAACCTCAAAATGTAGAAGCTGGTTATCAAGAATTACCAAATGGTTCTTCTATTAAAAATAAAGAAGAACGTAGAAAAACTATGTATAGCTTTGTTGAAAGTATTGTAACACATAGTGGTATGAAATCTTATTCTGACAGAGGTTGGAATATTTGGTATGCAACAGCAGATAATTATTTAATTTGTCATACAAAATCAGCAGATACTTATGAAGGTTTAAAAGCATCACGCTTTTACGTAAATGCTCAAACTACTCAAACATTTGATGCTGTAAATCAAACAAATATTGTTATTGAACAAAATAATGTAGATGATTTAGATAAAGAATTTGCAATAATTCAACCAGATTTTGATTTAATTAATTTAAAAGGAGCAATACCAACAGATTTAAGTATCGTTTCTGCAACACAAGCAACTGGTACTCTAACTATAAATGTTAAATTAACTATTCAAGGTGAAAACACACCATTAATTGGTGTTACATCATCTAATTTTTTAGTGGTTGATGAATCAGGTGTTACAGTAACTGTAGATAGTGCTGTTGAATCTCCAAGTGGTACTTATGCTATTGTATGTACAGATGATGCAACTACTGGGAATATATCAATGAAAATAAAT
>JASFZI010000108.1:0-5831 GCA_045107135.1 Candidatus Altimarinota bacterium | reverse complement strand
ATGAAAATCTCTGGTAAGGATGATATTGAACAAAAAATTTGAGTATATGATTTTAATGAAACTTGTAGAGTAAATGTATTTACTTATGTGGATGAATGGAAAAAAACTGTTGAAAGAATGGGGAGATGGGTGGATATGGAAAATGATTATAAAACTATGGATACTGATTTTATGGAATCTGTTTGGTGGATATATAAAACAATTTATGATAAAGGATTAATCTATGAGGGGCATAAAGTTGTTCCTTATTGTCCTAGATGTAGTACTCCTCTTTCGAATTTTGAAGTAAATCAAGGTTATAAGAATAAACAAGATAAGGCTGCAACTATTAAATTCAAAATAAAAGGTTCAGAAAATAAGTTTATTCTAGCTTGGACGACTACTCCATGGACATTGGTAGCAAATCTTGGTCTAGCAGTTTGAGAAGATTTAGATTATGTTGAATTACAAGATAGTGAAACTAAAGAAATATATGTACTAGCTAGAGATAGAATTAGCTCATATTACAAAAACGAAGAAGGTTATACAATTCTTAGAGAATATAAAGGTAAATGTTTAGTTTGAATGAAATATGAACCAATTTTTGACGATTTTTGGATTTTAAATGAAGCTGGTGATATGCCTCTTGGTATGGAATTAGATGAAAATTCTTATTCTGTTGTTCTTGGTCATCATGTAACTACTGAATCTGGTACCTGAGTTGTTCATATTGCTCCTGCATATTGAGAAGATGATAATCTTATAGGTAAAGAACAAAAGCTTGGTTATGTTTCACATATTGCAGATAATGGTAATACTGAACATTTGTTAGAAAATAACTGAGTTCAGGTATTTAAATTCAATGAAATTGCATTAAAACAATTAAAAGATAATAATACAGTTGTTCAAATAAATACTATAGATCATTCATATCCTCATTGTTGGAGATGTGAAAGTCCTTTAATATACAGAGCAATTTCTGCATGGTATGTAGCTGTAGAAAAAATCAGAAAAAAAATGGTTGCAAACAATCAAAAGATAAACTGGACTCCTGATATAATTAAAAACGGTAGATTCGGAAAATGGGTTGAAGGAGCACGTGACTGGAATATATCAAGAAATAGATACTGGGGATCAGCTATCCCTGTATGGCAAAATGATGACAAATCTGAAGAAGTTTGTATTGGTTCTATAAAAGAATTATATGAACTAAATAAAGAATATGGTCAAATTGAAGAAAAAGACTGAAAATATTTTTATACAAATACAAACAAAGAAGTAGATATACACAAACATTTTGTTGATGATATATTTTTGAAACATCCAAAAACTGGTGAAAAATTAAAAAGAATTCCTGAAGTATTAGATTGTTGGTTTGAATCATGAGCTATGCCATATGCTAGTAAACACTATCCTTTTGAATGAACTGAAGACTTCAAATTCCCTGCTGATTTTATTGCTGAAGGTTTAGATCAAACTAGAGGTTGGTTTTATACTTTACTTATTCTTGGAACTGCATTATTTGATAAAGCTCCAATGAAAAACGTTATAGTAAACGGTACAGTATTAGCAGAAGACTGATTTAAAATGTCTAAATCAAAGAAAAATTATCCTGATCCACAAATAATTTTCGACAAATATTGAGCTGATGCTATGAGATTTTATTTAATGAATTCTCCAGTTGTTGAAGCACAAGATTTTAGATTTGCAGAGGCTTGAGTAGAAGAAGTCGTTAAAAAAGTAATCCTTCCTTTATGGAATACTTACTATTTTTTCACTACCTATGCTAATATAGATAATTTTGAGCCTAAAAAATGAAATATCTATTATGTAAGACATTGAGAAACAAATAATAATAAAAAACTAATAGTAAATGGTTGAAATAATGATGTAAATATAAATGAAAAATGAATAGAACAAGCTCATATAACCGGTAAAAAATTAAAAGAAAAATGATATAAAATTGATAAAATCGTTTCTTCTCCAATGCTAAGAGCTACACATACAGCAAAAATATTAAAAAAATACTTAGGTAAAAATATAGAAATAGAGATAAAAGAATGATTTAGAGAAATGGATTATTGAAAATCAAAATGAAAAAATTTAGAAAACATTTGAAATGAAAATAACTTATGAAAAGATCCTTTAAAAATTTGGGATTATATTCTTGAAAATTGAGGAGAAACTGTAAAAGAATTTAAAAAAAGAGTCCAAAAAACTTATAATGAAATAGAAGTAGAAAATAAATGAAAAAATGTTTTATTTGTATGACATGCTTGAAATTTTAGAGCCTTAAAGGCAAATAGACTAAATATAACTACAATTCCAGAATATCATGATTATCCTGCTCCTAAAAATGCTGAAATAATTAATTTATCAAAAATTAGAGATAATAACCTAGATAAATGGTTAATCTCAGAATTAAATGAATTAATAAAAGAAGTAAGTGAGTGATTTGACTCATATAAACTTAATGAAGCATCAAAACCTATCGTTAAATTTATGGATAATTTAACAAACTGGTATATAAGAAGATCTAGAAAAAGATTCTGGAAATCAGAAAATGATTGAGATAAAATGCAAGCATATGAAACTCTTTACCTAACACTTGTAGAATTAACAAAAATAATAGCTCCGTTTATGCCATTCATAAGTGAATTCATGTATAAAGATTTAACATGACTTAAATCTGTTCATTTAACAGACTTCCCTACTTATGATGACAAATTAATAAATGCTGAATTAAATTCTGATACAGATAAAATACAAAAAATTATTACATTATGATTAGCTTGGAGAGCAAACAACAAAGTTAGAGTTAGACAACCTCTAAATTCTATTACTATTACAGATAAACTAGATCAATATTATATTGAAATAATAAAAGAAGAGTTAAATGTGAAAGAAGTATTAGTAGTTGATGGTAATTCTCTTGCTAAACAAGTATGTAAACCAAATGGTAGAGCTATCTGACCTAAATTTGGAAAAGATGTTAAATTTATAATGACTGAAGCCAAATCAGGTAATTTTGAAATACTTGAAAATGGTGACGTGAAAGTATGAGTATTTGAGCTTGAAGTATGAGATTTTGAACTAGTTTTTGAAACTTGAGATAAATGAGAATTAATAGAAGCAGGTTTTTGAATGGTTATAGCAATGGATCCAAATATTACTCCAAAATTAAAGCTTGAATGAAATGCAAGAGATATAGTAAGACAAATCCAAGAAGCTAGAAAAGAGGCAGACTATCAAGTTGATGATAGAATCCAAATATCTATTTCTAATACTGAAGAAATATTAGAAAAATTCAAAGACTATATTCAACACGAAACACTTTCTACAATTGTAGAAAATATTGAAAATGCTGATATTAATAAAGTAATTGAAATAGGTGAATTGAAACTAAAATTAAAACTTAAAAAATAGAAAACAAAAAAAACTAGAATTATCTAGTTTTTTTTGTTAAAAATAAAGAAATATAGTAAAATAAAGATATAAATAATTAAATAATATTAAAAAAATGTGATATAACAATTGATTATTAACTTGAAACAATTGAAGAATAGAAGATAAAGAACAAAATATAGATGAAGCTCTTCTAATTATAAAGAAAAGTTGGAAACCTTGAATACCCGAAAATAAAGAAAAATATTGAAATTCAAAATTTGAAGAAACAGCGAATATACTAAAAGAAGAATGATTCGTATCTTGAAAAAAAGATTTATGAAAAAAAATATTTGAATTAAATGAAAAATGATATAGTTTTGATCAAATATGATTAGCTTTACATAAATTTGTTCAAGAAATAAATCCAACTGAAGATGTAAAAATTCATAAACAATCAATCGCTAGGGTTATAGAAACATACAGAGACTCAATTTTGATAGTTATAGATAACTAATAATAGAAATGAATAATATAATAAAAAATGGCCGGTCTGTTACTCAATTTGACTTAGAAAATAGTGAATGAAATGAAATAAAAACATATAAACTATTAAAAAGAAAAATATTATCAGAAGATTGAATACCAATTGGTAAAAGAAAAGCTATACATGAATTTTTAGAAAGAGTTGCTATGATAAAAAATGAAGACCCTATAAAAGTCTTGTATAGTTTATATAGAACATGACTAAGTCTAGAAGTTATTTGAGATAAATTTTGATATGAAGAAAGTAATCTAAGATACCTTTTTAATAATGTATTAAATTGGAAATTGAGAGATTGAAACGATAGAACACCTAGTTGAATAAAAAGAAGAGAGAAAAGTCAAAATGTTTCATGAATAAATGAATATAGTAAATGATTATATAATGACACATTAAAAAAATACAATCAAACATTAAATAATATATTAGAAACTACTTCAATTGATAACAAACAACCAGATTTAGAACATTATAATAAATTAAATTGAAAATATAGAAAAATAATATATATAATTAGTTACAAATTCAAAAAAACAATTGAAGAAACTATTGCTTTAATTCAAAATTTAAAAAAATCATGATTCAGTGCAAATCTAATAGAAAGAGAAATAAATAAAGAATTAGAAACATTCTTCGTTGAAAATCCAGACATGTTTGTAAATATAAAAAATGATGATATTCGTTATATATGTAAAAAGTATAGCTATGAAAAATATATAAAAAAGGAATTTAATACTGTAGAAATATGAAAAATAGATGAAAATCTAAAGAGTGATATTCAATTTAGATTACAATATAGTTTACGTAATTTAAAATGAATTACATCAAGGTCTGATTTGGAAGAAAAACAAAAAGATACACCTGAGAGTTCCAAAAAAATTCTAACAAACCGTTTAGACACTCTCACATTAACATTATGAGAATTATATATAAACAAAAAGCCAATAGACCCTATTAGATTTTTAATACATCTATATTATGAAAGAAAATATTCTATGCAAAAAGTATCTAAATATCTCAAGAATATTTGAATAAATTGGCCAAGAAGTAGTTTAGAAAATCAAAAAAAACTTTTTTGATGGGAGTTAAATACAAAAATAAATAATAAAATATGATGGTAAAAATTATCTTTTTTTTGCTTATTTTAAAATATTAATTAATATATATATAAAATACTAATTAATAAATGTCAATGAATACAATTAATACATCACTTGAAGAAATAAAAATACCTCTTTCTAGAGAAAGCTTAAAAAACATGAGAATAGAACTTTGATGAATTCAAACATATACAGAGTTTGAAAAAAATTATCCCTATAATAGTAGACAAGATTCATGGTATTTTTCTTTAGATAGAATAGAACACTATTTAAAAAAAATAAATCTAGGTATAAGTGACCCTATTCAATATATAGCTTATTTATATTCTATACATTGAAAATGATTAAGTATAGAATCTATATTTGAAGAAAATAATGAATTATTAAGAATAGAAAGATCAAGTATCTTAAATGATTTTGTTAATAAATTGTGATGGAAAAAAAGATTATTTAAAGAAGTAACAGCTCATACTAGAAACCAAATGAGCCAAACTGCTTTAAGAAGATCACCAAAATGCGAAATAGAAAGACAAAAAAATGCTCAAAAAGTATTAGATATATTAGAATGAATAAGAAGAGATCCTGAAAATGAATTTGATCAAACAAAATATAAACAAAATAAAAATTCTGTTGAAAGAACAAGATATATTTTAGATTTATTATGATATATAAATGAAGAAGACTTCATTGTGGAAATGAAAGAAATCATGAAAAGACACTCAGTATTACACATAAGTATAGCTGTTCAAAAAATACTAGATAACTCATTACTAGATATTAAAATACCTAATTTCAATAAATGAAGATTATCTGAAATATCAAAA
>JASFZI010000107.1:0-4080 GCA_045107135.1 Candidatus Altimarinota bacterium | reverse complement strand
TTTTTTTCTTTAGCTATTTTTATTCTTTCAACTGCTTTATCCATATCCTTCAACAAATACGGGTCATGCAAATCATCAATTGAAGAATCTATTTGAAATTCAGAATCCCCAAATCTAGAAGTTATTATTTCCCCAATATTTCTGTTCAATGTTGATCTATCAAATTTAATCAGATTCTCTTTTATACTTATTTTTTTTTCCATCTATATTTATAAAAAAATAGTTTTAATTATTATATTTTTAATTACCTAAAATGCAATAAAACAACAATATAACTCTCAATATTTTTAATCTAAAAATACTTATTTAAAAATAAAAATTGAAATAATAAATATATTAATATAATACTAGTACTTTTTCCGCACCCGTAGCTCAGATGGAAGAGCACCAGGTCGCGACCCTGGGTTAGTCGTAGGTTCGAGTCCTGCCGGGTGTACCATATTAAATTTACTGGATACGAAGCCAAAAAAAGACCAATTAATTGGTCTTTTTTTAATTTATATTAGTTAAATCTCATCATAAAATATTATCATACATTGCTAAAATTTCATCTTTATATGATACATTGGGCACATCATTTAGTAGAAATACTTTTTTATTATTAACATGAGCAAATCATATCTCCATAAGAGTATTTCATCAAATATAATTTGATATTCATTTTTTATCAAAATTCAATACAAGAATTCCATCAGAATTGAATATTGCATCATAATACCATTTTATATATCAATTCTCTTTTTTTGCTTCTGAATGTTCATGTTCAATTTTATGAGCTAATTTAGGTTTTAATCATTTAACTAAAGCTTCATAATCAGGATGAACTATTCATTCATGTCATAATTTTCAAAGCTTTTCTCTATATTCTAGCATTTCATTTCTAAATGTACTACTTCAACAAATTGTTAGTTTCATATTTTTAAAATTAATTATTAATATTTCTTATACATTCTTGCATATAGTCATCATATATCAAATAATTTTCCTCATAATCTTTCCTAGTTTTTTCAATTAAATCAATTGATTTTATTTGAATTAAATCTTTTCATGATATATGTCATAAAAAAACTTGTGCTGCTTCTTGTATATCACTTACTATAATATCTGAAGAAGAAGATAAAAATGGATGTAAATAATGAAAAGTTTTTCCATCCTCTTTTTCAATAACCTTATTATAATAACTATTTTTTGGAGAAATAGCAATTACAGGTATTCAAAAATATTTTGCAATTAAAAATTCTTGAGAAGTTCAAAGTCACATTTTATTTCTTGCATCTATTACTAATGCATTTGATAAATGTATCATATGAACATCTCTTCAAAAGAAAATCTCCGTTGGTATTTTATCTCAATATGTTATAGTATTTGGATCTAAAAAAATTATGTTTAACTCATCAATATTTTTATTTTTTACTTCTTTAATAAAATCTTCTCTCCATGATATAAATTTATCTTTATCATGATTTCATTTTACAACACTTCAAGCAAGATATACAGAATATTTCATATTTTTAAATTATTTATTAAGATTTTTTATATAACTCTATTCTTTCTTTAAATTTTTTTAATGTCATTTCAGCAAGAGCAGGAAATTCATCAGGCGAAATTCACAATTTATTTGCAATTGAAACTAAATTAAATATAACATCTCAAAATTCAGATTTTACATCTTCAAAATTTCATTCTGTTTTAGAATATATTCATCTATATTTCTGTATAGCATCATTTAATTCTCATGTTTCTTGTGTCAACTTATGCATTACTGCATCTATATCAATTCAAGCTTCATCCTCCAAAATTTCAGCCTCTTTTCATATTTCAGATAATTTCATTTTATTATTGTAAATAAATAATGATAAAATTATAAGTAAAAAATTATTTTTGCAAATAAAATTAAGTTAGTATATTTCTTAATTATTTATAAAATTTCTTCAAATTACTTAAATTTATATCTAATATCTGCCACCCTCTAATAAATATAACTAACACTTTTCCTCTTCTTTAAAGTAAAGTCTAGGTTTTTGAATTACTCTAATTCTAGTCCTCCAGAGTCTTCCTTCCCTGTATTTATCTATTCTACCCCCTTGTAGAAATGTATATGTAACATTTCCTTTGAGTACTACCATATCCTATTTTAAGCCAAAAAAGACCTAATTTTTAGGTCTTTTTATTATAACTAAAATTTTACAACTTCTTCTTATGTTGTTGACAATTACTTATTAATATGTTTTAATTATATATATTATTAAATAATTCAAGTTTATGTGAAAATATAAAAATAGTTATTTTCAAAAATCTAATTATCTAGAATTAAAAACTCTAGAATATTATTTTTGATGAGATATTAATAAAGCAAGAAATGTATTTAACATAAGACATAAATTAAACTCTAGATGATTTGAAATATATATTAAATACTGTCTAAAAGAACTTTGATTTAATATGTCAGCATATACTGGTTGATATAAAGCAGACTGATGAATAGACTTAAAATGTAAATATCCTCCTCTATATGTTCAATGTAAAAAATACATGAAAAATCATACTCACAAAAGAAAAGTAAGTATATGAGAATTAAGAAACTTTTATTGATGAGTTGTAAGTATATATAAATGAAATATCATTTTTGAGCAATAATTCTTTTATTTTTTTCTTTTTGATGTTTAAATTTACTTAATAACTTAGATTTATCAATTAATGAATTATTATTTTGTATACCTAATATATCTTCTATAGAAATAGTTTGATTGCTATGAACAATATTTCTTAAACAAAAAATAGTGCAGTATCAAAAGATTCTGTCCAATCTAATAAACGTGTAGGTCAACCATAGTGCTGAATATTAACAATGTCATCAAATTCTATATTTTTTTTATCCATACTTTTCAAATATATTTGACAAATTTGATTTTCTAAACTAAAAAGAGATATATTTTTAGTACAATTTCTTTCAATAGTTGTTGTAAGTTTCCAATTACTATTAGATTGACCTCTAAAAGAATATATACTTTCTTCATCGTAATTTTTTTTAATATCATCAATAGAGTTAATAATTATCTCTTTAATGCAATTTTCTTTATCATAAAGTTCTATTTGTTTACCATATCGAAAAATAAACTTTGGTATTTCTATCATATGATATTTTGTAAAAAATAATTACTATAACTATACTAACTTTAATGTTTTATAAAACTCTTTCAACTTCCCTAAATCAATTCCTCTCAAATATCACTTAAAAGTTCAAATATCAAACCTTTCAGGGGTACCATTTTTTGATTATTAAGGCAAAAAGAGACCCAAAAATAGGTCTTTTTTTTCAACTAAACTACATAATCACCCTCAATAATATTTTCTGCCCTCATTTTCACTTCTTCAGTTAATTCATCATTAATTTTTTTTACTTGTTCAGAAAGTTTCTTATTTTTTTCTAATATTTGCGCAAAATCATCTGGAATATTTGTCATAATATTTAATTTAAAAATTATTCTCCTGTATTTAAATAAGTATCTCCACATAGACTTTCACAAGGTATACCGTCCTTGTCTCAGTCAAAAGCTCATGCATTACATTGGTAATAATAATATTTTACCTCGTCGCATGACTCCATATACTTACAATACTTTGTCTTTTCCCCACACCTGTATCATTTATATAAATAGCTTTTATCATCAGGGTTATAATAACTCTTTCATCAATTACTTACCGGTAAGACTGTTTCAACTAAAACCTGTTCTTTCTGTATAAGAGTTTCTATATAATTTTCTAATTCTTCAATCAAATAATATACTCTAGGAATCTTCACATACTTAGATTTCAATTTTCAGACCTGCAAATAAAGTTTATCCATACTTTGAGGGTTTTTTTCATACATTAAATCTAATTTAACATAAACAGTTTGTAAAACTTCATCGTCTTTAGACGTTGGATTATATGCAAAAGTTGTAGTGAATAATAAAGCTAATACCGATAATGTTAGTAATATTTTTTTCATAATTTTATTGTTTTATTATATTTTATACTTCTCCATTATACCTTTATTTATAACTTTATTAAATTAAAAATAATTTATATAATTAAGAT
>JASFZI010000106.1:0-5100 GCA_045107135.1 Candidatus Altimarinota bacterium | reverse complement strand
TAGATCCTACATTTGTAGATTATTCAAATTTTGTATATACGACATGAAATATTGCAACAACTCTTTTAGATGGTATAAAAACAGGAAATCAATATCATATAAACAGGAGCTCTAGTTCATTTTTTGGTTATCATGATCCTGAGGGAACCTCAAATTCTACTTCATCAGAATGGTTTAATACATTAACATATGATTTAGCTGATGGTAATACTGTTGCAGACTATTCTTGGGCATTTTCACCTAGCAATTGATGAACTGCCGCGCGTGGTTATTGATTAGGATGAGCATGACTTTCATTATCAACTCAAGCATATCCTTGGACTATATGGGTTAGGTAATAAATGCTAGAAAAAACTCTCTAATTATTTAGAGAGTTTTTTCTTTACTTTTTCCTCAAAAAAACTAATATATATGTACAAAAATAAAAAGTTTAAAGCCAAGGAAAAACTTATTGGTTTTCATTTTTTTATTTTTCATATTTTATTTTTAACCCACTTAATTAATGGTTATTCAAAAGAAGGCAATAGAAAACCCTGCTTTAATTGAAAAATTTGAAAAATTATTATATAATTTAGATATAAAACATAATAATATCTCTCATTATATACTTGCATTTATTCATAGATCTGTTGTAAATGAAAAACCAGAATATGCACCAGAACACAATGAAAGATTAGAATTTTTATGAGATGCTGTTCTTGAGCTTGTTGTCACTAATAATCTTTATAGAGATTATCCAAAAAAAACAGAAGGAGAATTAACAGATATAAGAAGTGCATTAGTTAGATGAACAAATTTATCAAAAATTGCTAAACAGCTGAATTTCTCTGAGTATTTAGTCTTGTGAAAATGAGAAGAAATGACTTGATGAAGAAAAAATAATTATTTGCTTGCTAATGTTGTTGAGGCAATTTTATGAGCTATATATATAGATCTATGATTAGATGAAGCTACAATATTTATAAACAAATATATATATCCTACAATTAATGAAATTTTAGAGAATAATCTGACTAAAGATTTTAAGACTACTATTCAGGAATACGCACAAGCTGAGTATGAAATAACGCCATCATACAAAGTAATTAGTGAGTCATGATTAGATCATGATAAAATATTTGAGATTTGAATATACCTTTGACAAAAAATAGTTTGAAAAGGAGCTTGATCAAGTAAAAAAAAGGCCCAAGAAAAAGCAGCTGAAGACTGATTTAATAATATAAAAAAATAATAATGACTTTTCTACTAACAATAATAATATTACTTGAAATTATTTCATATATTGTAATATTTGATGTAATACTATCTTGGTTAACACTGTTATGATTAAAATTTAGACCAAAATTTATAGCAGATATTATTGACCCATTATATATAAATGTAAAAAAATATATTCCTACATCTATATGACCTCTTGATTTTACACCTATAGTAATTATTCTACTTTTAATGTTTATAAAAATTGTTCTTTTTTATGCATTTCCTGGACTACAAATTGAATTTAATAGCCTAATTAATTAATATGAAGAGAAATGTAGATTATAAACTATTTTTCACAGTACTTTTTTTGATAATATTTTGAATGATAATGATATCATCAGTATCAGTATATTCATCATTTAGAGTAACAAATATAATGGCTCAATCATGATTAATAGAAAAAGCCTATAATTACTTTTATGTACTTAGAAATATTTGACATGTGATTATATCCTTAATTTGATTGGGAATAATTGTAAAAGTTAAATACACTTTCTTCGAAAAATACTACAAACAAATATTATGATTTGCTATAACTCTATTAATTATAGTTCTTTTTTTATGAGCCACTTACAAATGAGCTAGATGATGGATAAGTATACCATGAGTGCCTTTTAATATTCAACCAACTGAATTTTTAAAGCTATCACTTATTATTTTCTTTGCAGCGTTCCTAAAAAAATACAAATGACGCCTGCAGGATTTTAAAAAAGGATATATGCCATTCATGGCTTTCCTATGATTTGTTGTATTATTAGTATGATTGCAACCAGATTTTGGTACTATTATGGTAATTGTCCCTGTTTCAATAATTATGTATTTTTATGCTTGAATGAATGCAAAACATTTATTAATAACCATGATTTTGTGATTTTTCATGATTATATGAATTTATTCTGCATGAGATTATGATAAAGAAACATGAAAAAATCTTAATACTCTATGATATATCACTCAAAGAATTGATAATTTTTTTGCTGATAATGAAGAAGCAATAAACAATAAAACCATTAATTATCAAACAGAACAAGCTTTAATAGCTATATGAAGTTGATGATTCTCATGATTGTGATTTTGATGATCCATACAAAAATTTTGATATTTACCTGAAGTACAATGAGATTTTATATTCTCAGTAATAATTGAAGAGCTATGATTCATTTGATGACTTATTCTTATGTCTCTCTATATTTATATATGATATAGATGATTTTATATAGCTTCTAGAGTATCAGACTTATTTGCACAATATGTATCAGTATGAATCTCTTCACGGATATTAATACAAGCATTTATCAATATATGAGTAAATCTTAATATAGTACCATTAACATGAATTACACTACCTTTTATAAGTTATTGATGATCATCACTATTATCCCTAGTATTTTGATTAGCTATATTACTCAACATATCTAGATATGTTGATGATAAAAAACAATTTAATAGAGTGAATAGAAAAAAATTTATGTTTTAAGGAAAATAAATAATATGAATATAACTCCAGCAATGGCACAATACTATGAAATGAAAGAAGAGTACAAGGACTGTATTCTGTTTTTTAGGATGTGAGATTTTTATGAAATGTTTGATGAAGATGCTAAAATTGCTAACAAAATTCTTTGAATAGCTGTAACTTCAAGAAATAAAAATGCAGCAAATCCAACACCTTTAGCTTGAATTCCTTATCATGCTAAAGAAAAATATCTACCACTTTTAGTAAACGCATGATATAAGGTGGCTTTTGCAGAACAAGTATCAGATCCAAAACTTAAATGAATTGTTAAAAGGGAAGTAGTAAGAGTAGTTACTCCTTCAACCCTGTCACTTGAATGAGAAAACTATGAATCAGAAATATCAAGCAATTATATAATCTCATTAATTGAAAAAGACTGATTTTTTTGAATAAGCCTTCTAGATCTGTCAACAAATAAATGGTCAACATGAGAATTTGATAATTTTGAAAACCTAAAATCTGAATTATATAAACTGTCACCAAAAGAGGTTATTCTTGATAAAAAGCTTTTTTGAAATGAAAATATTATAGATGTTTTAGAAAAAAAATATTCTCTAAATATTTATTATTTTGAACCTAAGCAAAAATCTAACAAAAAATTATTGGAACATTTTTGAGTTAATTCTCTTGAATGATATTGAATAGAAGATAAGAAGCTTTCTCAAGATGCTTCATCTATGTTATTAGAATACCTAGAGGCCAATCAAAAAACAAAATTAAGCTTCTTAAATAAGATTTCATATATAAGCTATGATTCATATATGAATTTAGATGAATCAACTATAAAAAATCTTGATTTAATATATAATTATTCAACAAAATCACCTACTCATTGAACATTGTTTTGAGTTTTAAATAAAACAAAGACTCCAATGTGAAACTGATTTTTAAGGGAACAAATACTAAAACCTTTAAATAACATTGATGAAATAAACAATAGACTCAATTTTATTGAAGAATTCACTAAAAATAAGATACTACTTGATAAAGTAAGAGCAAAACTAGAGTATATATCTAATATTAATTCTATTCTTAATAGATTAGCTTTAAACAGAGCATGACCAAGAGATTTAATTAATTTAAAAAAATCTTTGCAATCAATATTAGAGGTTCATGAAATAATCCAACTTGAATGAAGTGATAAACTAAAACAAATAATTATATAAATATGCTATACTTTTTTACTTGAAATTCTGATTTTTTGATAAGATATCAAGTTAAGGCTTGGAAAGATAATTTTATATCAAAATTCTGAGACTTTAATTTAATACATATTAAAAATATTGATATATTAGATAATAATTTCTTAATTGAAAACATTACTTCTACTAGTTTCTTGAGTGAAAAAAAATTAGTAATTATAGATATAGATAAAGAATTATCAAGCGAAAAAGAAGAATTTATTCTGAAAATTTTAGATAAAATCCCAGATGATAATATAGTCTTATTCAATTCTATTAACCCAGACAAAAGAACCAAAATTTACAAAAAATTAAAAAAAGAAGCTGAATTTAAAGAATTTAATACAAAAAATGATAATGATATTTATTCTATAATATCTAATAAATATTGAAAAAAAATATCTACTGAATGAAAAAATACAATTATAAGGTATAAATCTGGTAATTTAACTAAAATAATTTCTGAAATAGATAAATTATTAATCACTTTTGATTATATTGATTCAAATAAAATAATTGAAAATATCGCTCCTGAATTAGAAGAAAGTATATTTCAAGTAATTGATAATATTTTAAATAAACAAACAAACAATGCTATCAAAAAGATTGATATAATCCTAAACGACACAAACGTCTATGGATTTTATAATAATCTACTAGCAAATCTAAGAACTAGCGTATACATTTTGAAACTTAAAAATCTAAATAAATCAGTTTCAGAAATATGAAGTTCTCTTAACCTATGAAATAGAACATTTTTAATAACCAAAAATTACAAAATTAGTTGTAATGAAGCTGAAAAATTATACATTAATCTTGTAAAGATAGATAAAAAAATGAAATCCTGAATGCTTAATTGAACTGAAGAAAAGGATTTTATATTTGAACTTGAAAGAGTACTATTAAGTTAATAATTAAACAAACACCTAGAACAAAAATGTTCTAGGTGTTTTCTATGTCTATATCTATATTTCAAATCCATTTTTCCTTAAAAAAGTTTTTATTAAACAAATAGTATAAAACTCATGCTATTGCTCATAATAAATGTCATAGTAGACTTATCTGTGGATTTAGTCATATTCATATATTAATTATTATAGCAGTAATTCATCACTTATATTCTGGATTATTTCTAGATCTAAG
>JASFZI010000105.1:0-10469 GCA_045107135.1 Candidatus Altimarinota bacterium | reverse complement strand
ATACTATTGATAATATATGCCTGATTTTCTGACATTATTTGTTTTTCTTCTTCTTTTTCTATTCTTTCTTCAATTATATTTCATTTAGAATCAACAATTTTTAGTATTGGAGTTATTTCTCTTTTTATTCATAAATTTGCGAATACGCTATATGCAGTTGCTAATTCAAGTGGTGTCATTTCTCACGTTCATAGACTCAAAGGAGCTCAATACATTCAATGAGTTTTAAGGGATTCAACTCATAATTTTTTCATAAAATTAACTATAACTGATTCTCATCATGCCATAAAAAACATTTTGATTGCAGGTATATTTCTTGAATTATTCAGAGCTGTTGCTATATTTATTTTTCACATAAAACTTCAATCAAAATTTGATGGAGTATATCATGAAGTGAAGTTTGTTTCTAAATCATAAATAGGAGTTTTAGTTCAAATAGGATTATTAAGTATTCCAAGTGAATAAACAAATGGTTTAAATGTACTTCATGGTTGTAATTTTGATGTAATTATATTTACATTTCATTTATTATCTATATCAAAATAATCTCTTCATCAAACCATTGATAATATTTCTCATGTTTTGTTATCAATACTTACTAATGCAGCATTATCTGCAGCAAATTTTGTTGCATTAATTTCTGATTGTTTTTCAATTAATTCTTCTGCTTTTTCTTGTAATTTTGGATCAAGAGTAGTATAAATTTTTAGTCAACCTATAGATACTATCTCTTGTCAAAATTTTTCTTCAAGATATTCTTTTACATAAAAGACAAAATGAGGAGATTTAATATTTTCTCTAGCTTCATTAAATTTCATTCATATTGCACTAATAATAGAATCTTTGTATTCTTCAAAATTAATATAATTATCTTCAAGCATTCTTCAAAGAACTCTATCTTTTCTTCATGTTTCATATTCTATAAAACTATTTTCAACAGGAATCTTGATACTATTTAAAAAACCTATTAAGTCAGGATATTCAATTATTGAACATCAATCATTATCAACTCTTATAGGGTTTTTAAAATATTCTTTTTTAATATTACATATTAATATTTTATTTGTTCACTGAAGTTTACTTGCTTTTAAATCATTAATAAAATTAGTAAATTTTGATAAAATTTCAGCATTTATTATGGTGTCTTTTTTTGAAATGATTTTTATTGTTTCTTCTAAAATTTCATTCTCTGATGTATATATATATGGATATCATATTACTCTATCAGGATGATTATAAGGAGAATAATAAGTTGGTCATTTAGGTAATGATGCCAATATAGAAGACTCTAATACTCAAATATCCTTAGAACTTTTACCAAAAAATGTTTTGGCTGCTTCTTCAATACCAAATGCATTGTGTCAGTAAGAAATTTTGTTTAAATACAATTCTAGTATTTTTTCTTTTGATACACTTGAAGTTAATTTATAAGCTAGATATATTTCTTTTATTTTTCTATCTAAGCTTTTCTCATTTTTTATTATAGTATTTCTTATCAACTGTTGAGTTAGAGTTGAAGTACCTTTAACTCAACTTGCATTTCAAATAATATAATTTAATCATGCTCTGAATAGTCATATAACATCAACTCACGGATTGGTCCAATATCTTTTATCTTCAATTGCTATTATTGCATTAATCATATTTTCATTAATATCCTCAATTGGAACGTAAGTTCTTTTTTCTTTGAAAATCTTATATAATTCATTTCAATCTCTATCATAAATTATTGATGATTCTGCAATTTCTAGATTTTCTAATTCACTTACTAATGGTAATCAAACTATATGTTTATTATAAAGATAATAACCTCATAAAAGTGAAAATATTATAAAAAAAAGTATTAGCCACATCATTATTTTTAAAAAGACATTTCATCATTTTTTCTTTAATATTTTTTTTGTTTTACTATTCATTTTTCTAGTGTAAGTTGTTTTCAGCTTTTTTCTTGCTATTGTCATAACTTAAATTTAAAATTTAAACTTATTATTATCTCATAAATAATCTTCTCATATTATTATTTCTATATTTGCATTATCTTTTGAATATTTAGGAGAATATATTTGAATAAATTCTCAATCATAAAAGTTCTTTAATGCGTTAATTACTGGAGAATTACTATCAATATTATTAAAATAAATAACTGATTTAGGATATAGCGTACTAGTATTTCAAATTGAATTTTTTAAAGGGATATTAAATCAATATCTAACTATATTATTACTTAACTCTCATGCTAAATGATTAATTTTAAGGGAATTAAATATATTTATTTTATAATCCTTTTCAAAAATTTTTGGATAATTAAAAACTATATTTGTATATTTATGTAAGATTTCATAATTACTTAGAGTTGAAATATTGGTTCATTCAGCTAATAAAACAGACATTCATCAAAAAAAATCTCTACTAGGAGTATACAGAAAACCTCAAGTTTTACAATTACTACTTCAATAAAAACATGAATCGTTCAAATTTGAAGATATTACCTTAAAATCTGTAGTTGAATTCAATTGGTAAGCTAACTTAATAATTGTTGATAATTTTAGATCTGTATAAACACGATTAACAAAAACATCATATAACTCTTTTACTTTAAGGGGAGAAGTTAAAAAATAACTTCATGATAATTTATCTTTAATAGCTTTTATTACTTGTTGTTGTCTCATCGATCTATCAAAATCACTTGTAGAATGTCTACTTCTTGCATATTTTAATGCATTATCTCAATCAAATATCCATGTTCATTTTTTAAAAACAAGTGTTTTATATCACCAGTTTCCATCAGGATATTCATTATCTATAAAATGAGTAGGAATCTCTATTTCTATTCATCAAATAGTATCAATAATATCTATAAATCAGTTAAAATCTACATTAATAAAATAATCAATTTCTTCTCAAGTAATCTCTGAAACTTTCTTTTTTAGAATTTCCATTCAAGTTTTTGCAGAACTACTTTCAAATTTATATTTTGCATATAATCAATTAATTTTTCAATCTTTGTCTTTTCAAGGATAATTAACATAAAAATCCCTAGGAATAGACAACATGCTTATTGTTTTTATTTTTGTATTTATACTAGCTAAAATTATTGTATCAGTTAAATTTGGAGCATCATGACTTCATCATCATCTTCAAACAACTAATATATTTATTTTATTTTCTGCTTTTAGTTTTTCTTCTATAATATTAGCAGTATTATTTGTCTCATTTTTACCTGTACTTATAATGTCTTGTGAATTTTCTTGAGTATTTGGATTAAGGCTATTATCTGTATCTACCATTAAATTGAAAAATTCTATATTTTTAATCAAAACCAATCAGAACAAAAAAATCAGACATAATGCTACTAGTCATATCAGATTAGGGACTAACGGTGATGCTTTATTAATATTATTTTTCTTAAATCACATGTATTAATTTTATTTTAAAAAAGACTGGAGTATTTTATAGATAAAAAAAAATTTTTCAATTAATTTTTCAAGTTTTTTTGTTTATTAGAATTAAATAGGTGTTTATGTCAATTTAAAATGAATGAATAAATTTTAATTTTTGGGCTTTATTGTTATTATATATCAGATTTAAATTTTTTAATTATTTATTTAAAATGGAAAGAATAAACAAGGTTGTTGCTGAAATTTGAAAAAAGATAATAGGACAAGATATATTAATTCGCGATATGTTATTATGTCTTTTATCAAAATGACATATTTTATTAGAGTGAGCTCCTGGATTAGCTAAGACTTTATCTATTGCTTCTTTGTCTGAAACTGTATCTCTTGATTTTAAAAGAATACAATTTACACCTGATTTATTGCCCAGTGATTTGATAGGGAATAAGATATATCATCCTGATACAAAAGAATTTACAATAAAAAAATGACCTATATTTTCTAATTTAATTCTCGCTGATGAAATAAATAGAGCGCCATCAAAGGTTCAGTCAGCTTTATTAGAAGCTATGGCAGAAAAACAAGTTACTATATGAGAAGAAACTTTTAAATTAGATAAGCAATTTATGGTTTTGGCTACTCAGAACTCATTAGAACAAGATTGAACTTATTCTTTGCCAGAGGCTCAATTAGATAGATTTTTACTTAAAACTATAATAGATTATCCAACAGAAAATGAAGAAATAGATATAATGAAAATGTATTCTGTTTCTACAAATATTAAGCTTAATAAGATTCTTAAAAAAATAGATTTAGGTAAAATTCAAAATGAAATTTCTGAAATACATGTTGATGAAAATATTTTTATTTATGTTAAGGATTTAGTTTTTTGTAGTAGAGATGATAATGAAATAAAAGAGTATTTGTTATATTGAGCATCACCAAGAGCATCTATAGCTTTAATAAAAGTATCTAAAGCATTAGCTTTTTTTGAATGAAGGGATTTTGTTATTCCTGAAGATATAAAAGAAATGATCAAACCTGTTCTTAGACACAGACTTATACTAAGTTACGAAGCTATTGCTGAATGAATAACTCCAGATGATGTAATAGAAAGAATAATTAATAAAGTAGAAATTAAATAACTATGTTAAATAAAAAGCATAAATTACTTGAATTGAGAACTTCAGCATTAGTTGATAGTTTATTTATTTGAAATTATAAAACAAAACACAAATGAAGAGGAATAGAATTTGTTGATTATAAAGAATATGACTTTTCAGATGATGTTAAAAATATAGATTTTTTAAGGTCTGAAAAAGAGTGAAAAACTTTAGTTAAATTATTTGAGGAAGAAAGAGATTTAAGTATCTATTTTATTCTTGATATAGATAAAACTTTTTTTTCTGAGCTATTAAATATTAGAAAAATTGATATTGTATTTGAATTGCTTTATTTAATTTGACTTTCAGCAATTAAACAAGGAGATAAAATAGGATCTTTTATATTAAACACAAACAATAAAAAAATAAATTTTGCAAAAAAATGAAAACAAAATTTTATCAATATTATTCAAGATGTAGAAAATTTTCCTTCTAATAATAAAAATATTAATAATAAAAATGCTGAGTTGAAATATTTTAACTCATTAAAAATAAAAAATTCACTTGTTTTTTTAATCACTGATAATTTAGATACAGATAGTAAGGATTTAAAAATTTTATGAATAAAAAATGATCTAATTGTTTGTAATATATTTAATTCCTTTGAAAATAATTTAAATTCTGAGTGAATCATTGGTTTTAATAAATGAGATGTTAGTATTACTCTAGATTTGGATGACAAAATGAAAGTAAATGAATATATTAATTTGAGAAAAGATAAAATTTCAAATATGAAAAATAAAGTAATTAAAAGTTGATGAAAATATCTTTTACTTGATGAAACAAAAAATATTTACAGTGAGGTTGCTAAATTATTTTGAAAATAATTTTTTATTAATTAATATATAACATATAATGCTTAAAATAATAAAGATTACATTCTTTACAATAATAATCAGTTTAATTACTGGAGTATTTTCTGAACTTAGTTTAAAAGATGATATAAAACCAATACAAGATTCGTATAATATTTTTTATGAATTTATGTATTACCAAGTTTTTATTATCATCCTTTTGATTTTATTATATTTTTACAATATTAAAATTAGTAAAAAGAAAGAAACAATTAAAAATATAGAAAAAAATGAAATAAAAAATTTTAAAATAACTAAGAATTTGTTAATAAAAAATATAAAAAAATTATTAAAATCTGTAGAAATATTAAATAAAACAGAATTTTATGAAAAATTAAATAAATTTTTTAGAGAATATTTTGACTTAACATGAATTAAAAATACTGATACTATGACTTTAAAAGAAATTAAAAAATTAGATTTAAATAAAAATTTAATTTTGTTATTTGAACAAAGCTATTTTAATGAATTTAATGATAAAAAAGACACAGTAAAATGAAGAGAAAAACTAATTATAAATTTTATAAAAATTATAAAGTAATTTCATGATATATTTTCTACATCCATTATATTTTTTATTTTTAATACCTTTAATATTTGTTTTAATATTATTGTATTTTAATTGATGAAAAAAAATTATCTTTTGACCAATTAAAGATTTAAAAAGTATTTTTAAAATAAATTCTTTTTATTATAAAATTTATTATATTTTATTGTTTATTATTTTTTTCATATTTATTTCAATTTTATCTAAACCTGTTGTCACTGATATTTTGGAAACTAATAATAAAAATTGAATTGATATTCAAATTGTTTTAGATGTTTCTTATTCAATGATAGCTGAAGATTTAAAACCGAATAGACTTGAGGTTGCAAAGTTAGTAATTTCTGATTTTCTAGATAAAATTCATTCAGACAGAGTTTGAATAATTATTTTTGCTTGAAAAACTTTTACTTCACTACCCTTAAATTTTGATTATAATATTATAAAAAAAATAGTAGAGAAAATAAATATAAATACAATCAACCAAAATTATAATAACATGCAGGGAACAGCTATTTGAGATGCTTTAGTTTTAGCTGTAGATTCATTTTGAGATAATGAAAATAGAGAAAAAATTATTATTTTATTAACAGATTGAGAGGCTAATAAATGACTTAATCCTTTAATAGCTTTAAAATATATCCAGAGCACTAACGCCGATATAAAAATTTATACTATTTGAATTGGCGAAGATGAAGAGACAAGTATTGTTATTAAAAATAATTTTTGACAATCTGGGGTACTACCAGTTGGCTGAGTTGATGAAAAAACTTTAAAGACTATCTCATCTCAAACAAATTGAAAATATTATAGAGCAACTGATAAAAAGACTTTAGAAAATATCTTCAATGAAATTTCTAAGTTAGAAAGAAAAGATATAATTTACGAAACAATAAAAATTAATAAGGAAAAATATAATTATTTTGTTTATATACTTATATTATTCTTTATGATATTATTGTTTATAAAAAACAAAAAGAAAATTTTTTAATATAAATATATGATTTTTTGAAATTTAAATTACCTGAGTCTATTGTTATTTTTTCTATTTTTTTTAAGTTGATGATTTATTTTGATGTCACTTTATTTAAAACAAAAAAATAAATATTCTATTTTATTTTTGTTGATATCGTTATTTTTTTTATTAATAAATATTTTTGAAATAAAATGATGATACAAAAAATGAGCAGAAGATATTGAGTGAGGAAAAATAGTTTTCGTACTTGATGTTAGTAAAAGTATGAAAGTACAAGATATTCAAAATGATAAAAATATTTTTTCAAGAATTAGAACGTCAAAAGATATAATTAAAAAATATATTATAAATAACATAAACAATGATTATGGTCTAATTATTTTCGCATGAGAGGCTCTTGAAGTTTTACCCTTTACAAATGATGTAGATATTTTTAATACAATTTTATTTTGAATTAATGAATCAAATATATCAAAATTTTGAACAAATATAAATTCTATTTTCTCTAGTTTAAAAAATTATTTTATATCAGAAAAAGATTGATGACTTGTTGTAATATTTTCAGATTTGTGAGATGAAGAGATTGATATTAATAAAGAACAATTAGAAAATTTAAAAAATAAATGAGTAAAAATATTACTTGTTTGAGTGGCTACAGAAAAGTGATGAAAAATACCTGTATGAAAAGATTTTTTTTGAAGAGATATTTATAAGATATATAATTATGAAGAAGTTGTTTCAAAACTTAATATAATTGAATTAAAAAGAATTTCGAAGAAATACAATATTGATAGTATTGTATTAGATAATATGAATGATTTTGAAATAATAAATAATTATATTACAAAAAATATAAACTTAATTGATTTAGAAAGATCTATAAATAATAGAGTAGACTTAACTCGCATATTTATATTAATATCGTTCTTGTCTTTTATCCTATTTTTATATACTGAAAACTTTGTATGAAAAAGAAAATAATTTTAATAATATTTATTTTAATAATATCTTTTATAATTTTTAATTATAAGGTTATTTTATGAAATTATTATTTTTTTAGTGCTAATAATGATTATTTTGCTAATAATTATTCTTGAGCTCTTGTTTGATATAATAACTCATTAAATTATTTGAGTTGATCAAAAATTAATTTTAATAAATGAAATATTTATTATAAAACTTGAGAAAATGAAAAGAATACAAATATTAAAATAGAAAAATATAATGAATCTCTTAATCTATATAATAATATTTTAGAAGATGATATAAAAAATAAAAGACAAGAAAAATGAAATATTAGATATAATTATGAATTTGTAAAAAATAAATTAGAAGAATTACAGGAACAAGAAGAACAAAAAGAAGAAGAATCAACTGAAAACAAAGAAACACAGGAGAAAGCACAAGAACAGCAAGAAAATAATGATGATTGAGATGAATCTAATGAAGAAATAAAAGAAACAAATAATACTGAATCAGGTGATTATAGTGAACAAATGGAAAGTTTTGACCTTTCTGAAGATGATTTAAAACAGATAGATGGGTATGTTGAAGATTTAAAGCAAGAAGAAAAATATAATAGAGAATATTTAAATAATATTAAACCATTATGAAATAATACTTTTTTTGATAGTATATTTGATAGATGATGAGAAAAAGATTGGTAAAAAAAAGAAGCATATTGCTTCCTTTTCACATTAAAATTTATTTCTATTTTACATACCTGGTAATCACATATTTCACATACCCATTTGAGACATAACTCCTTGCATTTTTTCAGCAGCAACTTCTTGAGATTTTTTAACTCATTTATTTATTGCTTCAGAAATTGCAGATTGTAGTGCTTCTTGTTGAGATGTAGATAATCCTGGAATTAATTCATTAGTTTCAAAATCAACTTTTTCAACTTTCATTTCTCAGTTTACAGTTATAACTAATCCATTAACTTCAGCCTCAATAAAAGTATTCTCTAACTCTTTTTTTACTTTCATAGCTTCTTGTTGTAGTTTCATCATTTCTCATGCTTTTCAAAAATCCATATTATTGTATTTAAATATTTAAAATCGTGCATTGATTATATTAATTAATTTATTTTTTTCAAATTTTTGCATTATTACTTTTATTATGATAAAATATTAATGTATAATAAAATTTAATTTAAACATTATGGCAACAGATACTACAAATAATGATGATTTATTGATTCTTTCTGATGAAGATACTAGTAGTGATACAGAAACTCTTACGTTAGAAAGAGATGATGTAAATAAAGAAACTACTACTACCTCAGAAGAATTAATCACTTTTGATGAAGAGGAAATTTCTACTAATGAAAAATCTGATATTTTTTGAGAATCAAAAGAAGAATCTAGTGATTTTAACTTATGAGAAGTCAAAGAAGAACCTACTATAGAAATTGACTCTGAATCAAATAATATAGATTTATGAAATTTTGTTCAAGAAAAAGATGAAGAAGTTATGATTGAAGAAGATAGTATAGAATCTAACCTTAATATGTCTGATTTAGCATCATGAACAACTTCAGTTTGAACTATGAAAGATATTTTAGATAGAGCTACTGTTGAATTAGAATCTAGATCAGAAATGATTTCAAAAGAAAAAGAATCTGAAGAAACTTGTATGGCTGATTTAAAAGAACAAATTAAAAGTTTAGAAGCAAGGGTTAATATTTCAAAAGAAAAAGTCTCAGAATTAAATTCTGAACAAACAATGATTACAAAAAATTCAAAATCAATTGATAGAATGAAGGATGCAGATATAACAACTGATGTTAAATCAAAAACATCTACAAGAGTACATAATGCTAAAAGAAAACAAGCTGCATAATTAAAACTCAAAATTTAAAAATAGACTAATTTCTTAGTCTATTTTTGTTATTTTTGGTTCATTATAATTATCACTCATTTCTACAAACATTATTTCAAGTTTGGTTGAGAAAAACTCTTCAATTAGTTTTTTATATTCTACAAAAATTTTTGGTCTATCTTCAAAAACTGTTATTTTATTTGGAATAAATCATAATATATTTACAACATATTTTATTGTCTCAAGAATTTTATCTTCAGCTTTTTCAACTATTTTATAGTTATACATATCTATATTAGTAGCTTTTAGTTTTGCTTTTGAATATTCTTCCATTCATGCCGTTAGTATCAGATCATGATTCTTTCTTAATTTATTAGGAATTGTTTTAGGGTAATTTTTGTTTATATAAAATTTTTTTATGAATTTTTCAATTCAAATTACATTTTTTATGTAATTATTTCATTCTTTTCATCTAAATTTTAATAAATTTTCATCAGCATCTAATTGCTCTTTTCTACAAAAGATAGTATCATCAAAATCTGCAATTATTAGATCAATTTCTTTTTTTTCTAGAGTATTTTTTTTATTTTCTATTTTTTTTAGTTCTTTTTCTAAATTCATATATTATTATTAGTTTATATATATATTAAATATAATTTTAATCTTAAATTAAGCAATACAAAAGATGATTTTTTTATTTATCATATAATC
>JASFZI010000104.1:0-6487 GCA_045107135.1 Candidatus Altimarinota bacterium | reverse complement strand
TTTATTCTAAACAACACCTTATATCAATGTGTAACTTGTTGTTGAAGTAATTTATAAACTTCATTATCAGTTGAATATTTATCCTTGTTCTGTGAAATATAATTACTGATATTTAATAAATAAGTATAATTTTCATTATCTATTCTTTTGTCTTTAATTAAATTATTTATTGTTTTATAACACTCTAATAATTTTGTTCATCTAAGAATAGTCTTTCCGTCTTCTGTATAACTTTCATAGTTTACTCCGGCTATTGTTAAAAATCTTGTTCTATCCTCAGAAAATTTTTCTGATTTATTAAATTCCTCCAATCCTAATTTCAAACACACACTATCAGTTTCAATTAATTCTAATTTATCACTTGTAAAAGTAGAAAGTAATTTTTCATATCTAGAAGTTAAATTATGTTTTTCATCCTTATCAATAGTTGCTGCATTCAAATCAACAAGCAAGTATCAAAGTCCTAATTTTTTTAAATTTTCAACTGTTTTATTAATATTAGAATTATATATATAATCATTAAATTTGAATATCAAACTATCTTCTAGTAATCTCTTATTATTTTCTGAAATATGATATTTTAAAAAAGTTCATATTCTATATATTCAAACTTTATTTTTATAAACTCCCATTGGATTAGAAATATTTTTATAAATATTATTTAATGATTTAGTTGCCGATGTTCTTAATTTGGGATATTTTCCAGTTATCTCTTTTAGTATAGAGTTAATAGTATAAATATCCATTTTTGCTATCTGATCAACTGCTGTTTTTATTTCATCATCAATGAATTCATTCAAAAAATCTTCTCTTTTATTCTCATCAATATTTGTGTGAAACAATATTTTTAAATATTCTGGATGATAAAGAAATGAAGCATCAGTTGTTGTTATCTGTCACATCTTATACTTATCATATCAAGCTCATTTAAGGTTTTTGAAACTATGAGGAAATACAGAATTTACAATATAAATAAGAACAATGAGTATTAGTATCAAAGATCAAAATCATTTAATATAAAATTCTTTTTCACTATCTTCATCAGTATAACTTGATAAATAATACACTCATATAGCTATACTCAACAAGAAAGAAAAATACATAATAATTCAATACCAAACAATTCAGAAAGCTGAAATTGTCCATAAAAATACATAGAAAGTTGCAAATATTAAATTATATTTAAATAAATCTATTTTCGCAGATTCATTTATTTTTTTTCAATCAATAATATATAACAAAACTCAAACTGGTAATAAGAAAATTAACAGAATGATTAAATATCAAAAAGGTAAACTAAAGCTAGATAAAAAATCTGAAATTATTTGATTAAAAGTTCTATTATCTTTCCACAATCAAATTAAAATATCTTTTTCAGCTTCTAAATTATTTTTTTTAATAATTCTTTCTAAAACTACTACTGAATCAATATCACTTTTGAATGTACTATAATTTATATTTAATAATCTTAATTCTTTAATTATTCAATAATCATTATCTGTTAATGAAGTTGTTGTTAAAACAATATCTTTTCAAAGTTCAGTATCTAAAACTTTTGTTTTTAACTCTTCATAAAATAATCCTATTGCTCTATCATTAACTGATTCGAAAGTACTATCAGCTGTAACTAATCTATTTATATCTGAAGAAGAAATATAATTTTTAACATTTATATCATAAATGTTTTTCTCTGAAATTTTACTAAATACTGTATTATTTGATTCAAAAATTATACTCTTAGATATTTCCGTTATATTTTTTAAACCACTATTATCTATTAATTTGTTGTTAACTTTTACAAAAACTAATAATTCTAAAATCAAAATTATTACAATTAAGTAAGCATATTCTTTTCTTCTAAAAGGTAAAAATAAAAATATTACGGGTAATAATGCAAGAAATATAAATCAAATATCTGTATATTCCCCTGCTTGATTAATTTGCATAGTTAAATTCCATGGCAGTTTTGTATAATTATTAATTCATGTTTCATAACCAAAATATCTTCCTAAATCTTCATTAGATGCAGTTCACTCAGAAGATATTCTTTCTCTTTGTTTTTCTTCTTTAATCTTTTTTATTTCATCATCAGAATAAATTAATGTTGCATCAAGTCTAAAAACATCAGGTGTTCAAGAAATAATTGTCCTAACAGATATATTAGGATATGATTCAACAATATTTTTTCACATCCATGGTATTAATGCAATTAATATTCATAAAAGAAATACTCAAATTTCAAGTAAAATTTTATTCGTAATTTTTGATTTTTTAATAAAAGTATAAATCAATAATCCCGCTCAAATAAAACCAGAAATTAATGCAAATTTTGTTTCAAATCATGGAATTTTATTTGGATTAACTACAACATTCATCATACTCCATAAGTTTGCTTTTGTAAAAATAGCAAAGAAAATAGCTAGATATCAAACAAATCAGATAAATCATAATCTTACAAAAAAGATTAATCAAATAATACCCGATATAAGTAACAAGCTCGTGAATTTTATAGAAAAAGCAAATCAAGCTAGTAGTCAGATGATTAAAATAATTAACATAAAACCTCTCTCTTGTCCATAGGGATACACCTGCGGATAAATTTTCTCTCCTTCTCAGGAGAAAGAAGCTACATTTTTAATTTTTGAAATAATTGAATTTTCTTTTGAAATATTTTCTTTACTATTTTTTAAATAATATTTAAATATTAAATATAAAACTATTACACTTATAAAAAATAGACCAGCATCAAGTTTCATATCTTTTGCTTGTTGAAAAACCATCATTGGCATTGATATAAAAATAGTTCAAACAAGTAATGGGATATTTATAAAAGTTTTTATTTTTGAATTTCAAGTAGATTTGAATAAATCTGAAACAACCAAAATTAATACAATAAAACTTAAAAATCATCAAACTATATTTAAGAAAAAAGCTTGAGTTGGTGATCAAAACATATAACCAATACCCGTAAATGTTTGCCAAGCATACATTTGTCAAAGAGCAATAATACTACCAGCTTCAGCCATCAAATGAGGATGATTCATATAAACCCCCAAATCATCCCAACCTATTGGAAACGGTCTAACAATAGAAATAAGACTTACAGATAATACTAGTGTAGAAACTATAAATAAAAATTCAGTACTTATTAGTTTTAAATAACTTCCTTCATCAATATCTATTTTAAATTTATAAGAAAAAATACTATTAAAAACAGATAATAATTCTTTATAAGAAAAAATACTAAATCAAATAAGTATAGAAAATACTACATATAAATTATAAAATCCTAATATACCAAAAATATCTAATAAAAATACAAAAGAGAAAAATCAAATTCAAAGAGAAATTATAAATTTATAAATATCAGATTCATTTTGTATTGATGGCAGATAAGAAGTTATTTTTTTTCAAAAAGATAAGGTAATTAATATAATTGAAAAAGGAATGAAAGAAAAATAAATAATTTTGAAAAATAATATTAATCCATTTCAAAATCATAAATTATTATAACTATAAAAAAGTATACATAGTATAAATAAATGAATTAGAAAAAATCCTAATATTTTAAATAAAGAAAAACTAGCCTTTCTTTCAGAAATTTCAAATTGAAAGTATTTATAAATAGCATAAATAACTCAAACCGAAATAATATAAGGTAAATATCAATTAAAATTCTCCATATGAAGAGAACTTCAAAAATAATAAAAATAAATAATAATAAAACTAAAAACAGCTAATATAAGTGTCTTAAATAAATAATTGACCATGGTAAGTTTTTAATGAAATAATTATTAAGTTTAATTTTAGTTTTTTAACATAAATTAACAAGAAAAATTTTGATTTTATGTTAAAAAGTTTAGAATTAAGAAAATAATTTATAAAAAATAAATATGGACTATTTTAAAGAAAGCTTAAAGCTACACGAAAAGATAAAATGAAAAATAGATTTTAAATCTAAACTGAAATTGAATACAAAAGAAGATTTGTCTCTTGCATATACTCCTTGAGTAGCTGAACCTTGTAGAGAGATAGCTAAAGATCCTGAGAATGCTTACAAGTATACTATCAAAGGAAATACTGTAGCTGTTATTTCAGATTGATCAGCTGTTTTATGATTAGGTAATATTTGAGGACTTGCGTGATTACCAGTAATGGAATGAAAATGTGTATTATTTAAAGAATTTGCATGAGTAAATGCTTTTCCTATTGTACTTGATACTCAAAATACAGAAGAAATTATTGCTACTATCAAACATATATCTCCAACAGTATGAGGTATAAATCTAGAAGATTTTTCAGCACCTAGATGTTTTGAGATAGAAGAAAGATTAAAAGCAGAACTAAATATTCCAGTCTTTCATGATGACCAACACGGAACAGCAATTGTTTGTTTAGCAGGACTAATAAATAGTTTAAAAATTACAGGAAAGAAAAAAGAAGAAATAAAAATTGTAGTTAACTGAGTATGAGCTGCTTGAGTTGCTATTGTTAAATTGTTACTTTTGTATTGATTTGAAGATATTATAATGGTAGATACAAAATGAGTTATCTATAAATGAAGAGAATGATTAAGTTCTGTAAAAGATGAAATATCTGAAATAACAAATCAAGCTTGTATTTTTGATATTGAATCAAAAACTTGTATAAAATGATGATTAGCAGATGCTATAAAAGGACGTGACGTTTTTATTTGAGTTTCTGCTCCATGAGTTTTAACTTCAGACATGGTTAAATCAATGACCAATGATCCAATAATTTTCGCAATGGCAAATCCTATACCAGAAATAATGCCTGATATAGCAAAAGAAGCTTGAGCTTTGATAGTTGCTACTGGCCGTTCAGACTTCCCTAATCAATTAAATAATGTACTTGTATTCCCTGGAATATTTAAAGGGGCTTTGAAAAATAGAGTTGTAAAAATAACAGAAGAACATAAACTAGAAGCAGCAAAAGCACTAGCTAATTATATAAAAAATCCAACTGTTGATGAAATAATTCCAAGTCCATTAGATAAGGGAGTAGCTGATGTTATTGCTAATGTAATTAAATAATAAATAAACATGAAAATAACAATCTTCTGAACATGATATGTATGACTTGTTACTTGAACCTGTCTTGCCGAAGTATGACATGATGTTATGTGTATAGATATAGACCAAACAAAAATAGATAATTTAAAATTAGGAATTATCCCTATTTATGAACCTTGATTAGAAGAATTAGTTCTAAGAAATTATAAAAATTGAAGACTTAAGTTTTCTATAGATCCAAAAGAATGAATAAATTTTTGAAAAGTTATTTTTTCAGCTGTTTGAACTCCACCAGATAAAGAAAATAATCATAAAGCTGATTTAAGATTTGTAAAAATAGTAGCTGAAACTGTCTGAAAAAATATTTCTGAATACAAAGTATTTATAAATAAATCTACTGTTCCAGTTTGAACATGAGAATTGTGTAAAAATATAATTAGATGAGAAATAAACAAAAGACCTCACCCTTGAATTCCCTCTCCTTGACAGGAGAAGGAGGCTGCAATTGAATTTGATATAGTTTCCAATCCAGAATTTTTAAGAGAATGAACTGCTATAAAAGATTTTATGGTCCCTGATAGAATTGTATGCTGAGTAGAGAATGAACGTTCAAAAGAAGTTATGAAAGAATTATATAAACCATTTTTAAGATCTTATGTAAACATTATTTTCACAGATATTAAATCTGCTGAGATTATAAAATATGCTGCTAATTCTTTTTTAGCGACTAAACTTAGTTTCATAAATGAAATAGCTAATTTTGCAGAAAAAGTAGGTGCAAATATTAGTGATATATCAAAATGAATTTGATCTGATAAAAGAATCTGATCAAAATTTCTTCATGCAGGTATATGATATGGTTGAAGTTGTTTTCCAAAAGATGTCCAAGCTCTTATAGAAACATGAAAAGAATATTGAATAGATTTTCAAATAATTGCTAGTACAGAAAAAGTAAATAATAAACAAAAAACAAAAGTAGTTGGAAAATTGAAAAAATATATCCCTGATCTTAAATGAAAAACTGTAAGTATTTGGGGATTATCATTTAAACCAAAAACTGATGATATTAGAGATGCGCCAAGTATAGACGTGATAAATAAATTACTAGAATTGTGAGTAAAAGAGATAAAAGCCTTTGACCCCGTTTCTATAAATAATATGAAAATGTTATTTTGAGATAATAAACAAGTAATATTTACAGAGACAAACTATGATGCTTTAAAAGATTCTGACTGATTAATTATTCTGACAGAATGGGATGAATTCAGAATGCCAAATTTTGAAAAAATGAAAAGTTTAATGAATTGAAATGTAGTTATTGATGGTAGAAATATCTGGGACAAAAAAGAAATGGAAAAAAATAATTTTATATATGAATCAATTGGAAAATAATTTATGATAGATCAACACGCTTCATTATCTGAAAAATTTCTAAAAAAAGGCTTTCGGTTATA
>JASFZI010000103.1:0-13505 GCA_045107135.1 Candidatus Altimarinota bacterium | reverse complement strand
TTCTTTTTTATTTTATTTCATAAACTTGGATACTTGGAATTACCTCATTATCTTTTTTTTCAATTCAGTATACTGTTACTATTCTATCTCAGAGTTTCACTAGTTTTTTCCTTTTTAATTCTTTTAATGCAGTCTGAATGTTTTCTTCATTTGATTTTTTCTTTATTAGAAATGTTTTTAATCAAAATAGAATTGTTAATTTTTTACGTAAAGCGTCAGTATAAGTGAAAGCAAATACATGAATATTTGGTCTAAATGCTGCTACGGTCTTTGCCATAAATCATGATTTAGTAAATATTAATATATTTTTTGCTCACAATTTTTCAGCAGTAAAAATCATATTTTTTATTAAAATTTTTTTATTTTCATCAATTCATAAGTCTCTTGTAAAATAGTCATGCTTGTATTTTATTTGACTTTCAGAGTATCTTAAAACTTTTGACATAGATATTACAGCGTCTACTGGATATTTTCATATTGCAGTTTCTCATGATAACATAGTGCAATCAGCTTTTTGCATAGAAGCATTAAATATATCACTAACCTCCGCTCTGGTTGGTATTGGATTATCTATCATACTTTCTAGCATTTGAGTTGCTACAATAAAGAATTTTCATTTTTCTTTACATTTGTTAGCTATTTGTCTTTGTAATATTGGAAGTGTTTCAAAAGGAACTTCTGCTCATAAATCTCATCTAGCAATCATTATTCAATCAGATTCATCAATAATTTCATCTATATTATCTAGAGCTTCTTGATTTTCTATTTTTGATATTATCTGGATATTTTCCGGAGCATTTAGTTCTTTTAGATATTCTCTTAATTCTAATATATTTGATTTGTTTCTTACAAAAGATAATGCAATAAAATCTGTTCATTTTAAAACAGCAAATTTTATATCCTTTTTATCTGATTCTGTAATTCCAGGAAGACGAAGTTTTATTCACGGTAAATTTAAATGTCTTTTTGATCAAACGGAATGTTTGTTTAGTGCTTTACATATAAGTTCTCATTTGTTTTTTTTAATTACTTTAGCTTTAAGTAATCATGTGTCAATATCAATAATGTGTCATATATTTAGATCAGTAACTATGGGTTCATAATCACAAACTATTACTTCTTTATTACCTGGTATAACATTATTTTCATTTAAAAATGTAGTTAAAATAAAAACTTCTCACGCTTTTATGTTAATATTTTCATTTAAAGCTTTTGTTCTAATTTCAGGTCATTTTGTATCCGTTAAAATACCCAAATTAGTTTTACCATCATTATTTAATTTTTGAACTGTACTGATTATTTTATCAAAATATTCATAATTAATATGAGAATAATTAATTCTTACAACATTTGCTCAGGCTTTATATAGTTTTTCTATTGTTTCAGCTTTATCAGTAGCTGGTCATATAGTAACGATTATTTTTGTTTTTTTCATTTATTTATCGTATTATTTTATTTTTTAAAATCAAGATCTCATTAGAATTAGGTCTACTTGTTCAGAATATGCAACAATTATTGTACTTAATTCTTTTGGTTTTATTTTTTCTCTATTTCTTTCAAATTTTGATAATATTTTTTGTTCACCATTACGTTTTAGTCAATCCATAATAGCTTGAGTTACTGATCAACAATATATACCAAATTTTTTTATTTTTAAAAACTCAGGTTTAGGCCAATTGGGTACTGGTGATGATACATCAAATGTTTTACTTTCCATGATATTTATTTATATTAAGTATATAAATAAGAATTTACATTAAAAAATGATTTTGTCAAGTATTTCTTTTTCAACTTCTAATAATGGTTTTGTGCTTACGAATCCAGAGGCTTGTTTATGTCATCATCATCAGAATTTTCAGGCTATCATTGATACATCATATTTTTTAGTTGATCTAAAACTTGTTTTTATTATTTTACCTTCTATTTCGTAAGAAATAAAACATATCTCTACTCATTCAATGTTGGTAAAAAATTCAGATATTAATCATTCTAAATCCCTATCATTCGCTCAAACCTTTTTAAATACTGTTTTTGGAATCATAGCCCATATAAGTTTTCAGTTTTCCGATACTTTCATATTATTTACTAAAATTTCTCACCAAAGCTTTGATTGAGAAAGAGTTTTCTTCTTATATAATTCATAATATGGCTTTCTAAAATCTGCTCAATATTCTAGCAATTTTGCTGCAACTAAGTAGGTGCTACTTGTTGTATTTGAATTATAAAATATGTTTGTATCTGTATATATTCATGATAACAATGCAGTTGCTGTTTTTGGAGTTATATATTTTTCAAGATTTAGTTGAGTAAGTATTTCAAATATAATTTCACATGTTGAGGATGAAGTTTTGTTAATAATATTTAAATCTCAAAATCATTGATTAGTAATATGGTGATCAATAACTACAAAATCAGTTTTATCAAAAATATCTTTATTGTTTTTATATGATATTCATAATCTATCAATAGATCCAGCATCTAGACTTATAATCAAATCAGGATTAAATTCCTTTAGATTTAAATCAGGCTCTATTATATCGTTGTATCATATAAAGCTAAAGTTTTTTAATGGTAATTCGTCATTTATTGCTTTTACTTCTTTTCCTAATTCATTAAGTATGTCATACATAGATGCAAGGCTTCAAAAAGCATCCATATCCATTCTAATATGATTTATTAGTAATATTTTTTTTGATGCATTAATCAATTTGCCTAATTTATTTATTTTTTCTTTCATATATATGTTTTAATTTATTAGTTTTTTTTTTAGTATAGTCATTTTTTTTATGTTTTCAATGCAATAACTGTGATATTTGCTATAAAAACAAAAATATTGTAAAATATTATTAATTATAGTTAATATTTAATAATGGAAGAATTCTCAGATAATAATGATATTAATAATATCGGAAATGTAGGAGAGGTTGATAAAACAAGAGAATCTGTTAAACAACTGGTTGATCTACATTTAAAATGAGAAGAGAAAGATGTAAACTTTTGATTTTTTTTGGATAGTGTGAAATCTCAAATTACTTCTTCACCAAGTGCATTTAAGAATTTTGTACTTGAGAAACTTTGATATATTCAACCCCTAACAAACTGACAAGAATGAGAAATATATAAAATTGAGTTTGAATGAGCAAATTATATTGTTGCTAAAAAAAGATTTGATACGAGTTCTTTATCTGAATACGAAATACATAATAAGGTTTTTGAATTATCTATGAATTCTGGTACATGAGTAAAAATTCCTACTCCTTTACTAGAATTTGATGATTGAAAAAATTGATACGTAATCATGGAGTATATAGAATGACAAACTTTATATACAATGACTTGGCAAGAGATTACCAATAAGTTTATTATCCCTCAAATAAAAAAAATACTTATTAATAATCCTTCACAGAGGTTTTCTTATTTTGAGGAAGGTTTTATAAAAGATAATAAAGTGATTTTTGAAAGTGATACCCAAGCAGAAGAGTTAGTGATGGAATTAGCTGAAATTTTGTATGAGTTATGAGCAGTAAGTGACAATCCTAATATTTCTGAAAGAGACCCTAATAGACCACATATAAAAAAATATCCAGTGTTAGAATGAATATATAAAAAGTATTTACCAAAAATAAATATTTTTTGAGAAGATGATTGAATAAAAATTCAAAATAAATTAAAATTTTTTTTAGATGAAATGCATTCTGAATGAATTTATCATAGGGATTTATGATGAAATCCTAGAAATATTATGTTCACTAAAAAAGGTGGTAAATATGAAATTCATATTATAGATTTTTGAATGTGAACAATATTAAAAAAAGGAGTGGAATGTAATTATAAAGATGAAATTTCTTGATGAATTTATGACAATGATAATTATGTTTTACATAAAATAAAATCATTAACTTGAGAGTATAAAAAGGATGTTGCTGAAATTAATCATGAAGCAAATATAACTGAAATAATAAGTAATTGAAAAAAGGTTTGATTAGATTTAAAGGAAAAACATGTGGATTTTTTTATGAGTCTTAGTGCTAATATAGATTTAAATAAGGTTTTAAATGATTTTATAGCTTGAAATGATAGAATGTATGACTGGTTTATATATATGAAAAAAAACCTTGATTCATATGAAGAATGATCTAGTAGTAAATGATACAACAAGCTGTTTGTTTTTATACAATTGCTTTCTTGAGAAGAAAAGAAAAAGTTACAGGAAAAAGTTAATGATTTATTAACAAAATGAAAAAATACAAAAAAATATAAATATTGAAACTTATTTAACAAATATTTAAATATTTAACAAGAAAAAATCCAAATATTAGTTTGGATTTTTTGGGGCGTAAAAAAATTGAGCATTTTGGGTAAAAGTGGCTCAATTTATAATTTGTCTAGATTTCACATCTTAGATAAAAGTAATTTGTATATCTAAGGGAAATAAAGAACGATTTGAAAATCTAATCCTTAATTTTCGTGAGAATGATCAATTCTCTAATTTAAACCCTGTTTAGGCAATTATTTAAAAGCTATTCACCATGCTTTTTTGTTTTTATTTTTTGAATTATTTTTCAAATTCTTTTTTTGGTTTGGTGATTAGCTATATTCATCCAGGAATCAAGATTTTACACTTAATTTCTAAATGAATATAGTTATCCGCCGTTTTTGTTTTTATTTTTATTCAGCTAAGCTGAAATATTTTTATTAGGTAATCTTACTGGATACTTGTAAGCACCATTCTAACAGAGAAAAAATTATTTTAATGATCAATTGTAGGTCGTATTAGACTTACACAACCATTATATCAGTTTTTTTTAAATTACGCTAGGATTTTAAAACTTTTTTTTGTTTATTTTTCACTTTTCTTAAAAAGTCCTTTAATATAGAGGATACTAAAGAATTATGAAAAAGTTTTTTAGACAATAAACTTGTAATTTTGTATAAAAAATGTATACATAACACTAATAAATTATGCTCTTTAAATAGCTGTTTTGTTACATTTTTTTATACAATAAAACATATGAGATAGAAATGTTAAAAAATAGTAAGAAATTGTAGTCTTTTTCTTTAAATAAGAGAATAAAATCAAGTTAGAGCTTAGAAATATGTATTATATATGGTTATTTATTAACAAAAAAATAGTGTTAGATTTATCAAAAAAGTACTTAAATACAGATATAAATGATTTTTTAGAGGAAGATGTACCGAAATTACAAAAATTATTATCTTTTCATAGTGATCTTTACTACAATAAAGAGGAACCAATCATTTCTGATTATGAGTATGATTTATTATTAAAGAAACTTACAAAACTTGAAAAAAAATTCTGAAGTGATTTTAAGCAATCAACTTTAGTATGATCAGAGGTATTAGAATCTACTTTCTTAAAAGTAAAACATTCTAGACCAATGATTAGTTTAGATAATACTTATAATAACGAAGATTTGAGTAATTTTGATGAAAGAGTATTAAAAAATCTCAAAAGTTCATCTCTTATTGATGATAATAAAAATTTAAAATATACTCTAGAATTCAAATTTGATTGATTAGGAGTTGAGCTTATATATAAAAAAGGAAAGTTAGTTCAAGCTATAACAAGAGGGGATTGAGTTAAATGAGAAGATGTGACTGTTAATGTTATGCAGATTAAAAATATTCCTAAAACTATTTCATATAAAAAGCATTTGGAAGTTAGAGGGGAAGTGATTATGCCTATTTCTGTATTTGAATGAATTAATGAAAATGCAAAAAAAGAGTGAACAAAAATTTTTGCAAATCCTAGAAATGCTGCTAGTTGAAGTTTGAGAATGAAAGATTCAAGAGTTACAAAACAAAGAAAACTTAAATTTTTTGCTTATGATTTAGCAAATTTTGACGAATTTAGAATAGAAGAAAATATCGGAGAATATTTTTATGTTATAAAAAAAATAGAAAAGTTGTGATTTAAAATTTCATCATATTTTGAAAAATATAATTGAATAACAGAAGTACAAAAAGCTATAAAAAATTTTTGAAATATAAAACAAACTATAGATTTTGAAATAGACTGACTTGTATTAAAAATAAATGATGTAAGTTTATGGCAAAAAATTTGATTTACAGAGCATCACCCAAAATATGCTATTGCATATAAATTCCCAGCAGAAATATTAACAACAAAAATATTATCTGTTGAACATAGCGTTTGAAGAACTTGAGCAATTACACCAGTAGCAAATTTAGAGGCTATAAATATTGGATGAGTGGTTGTAAGAAGAGCTACACTACATAATTATGAAGAGGTTGAAAATTTAGACGCTAGGATATGAGATTCAGTTTTTATTAAAAGAGCATGAGAAGTAATACCTAAAATTATTTCAGTTATTAAGACTTGAAATAGGGAAGAGCTTGAGCCTATTTTACCACCACAATTTTGTCCTAGTTGTGAAACAGAGGTGTTAAAAGATGAATGAAAGGTTAGGTATTATTGTCCAAATAATATTGATTGTCCAGCAAAAAACTCTGAAAAATTAGCTTTTGCAGTTAGTAAACAATGATTAAATATTGATTGATTATGAGAGCGTCAAATTGAGCAGTTTTTACAATTATGAATTATCCACAATTTAGTTGATATTTTCAAAATTGAGAAAAAGAGAGAGGAAATATTAGGGCTTGAATGATTTAAGGAAAAATCAGTGAATAATCTGATAGAGTGAGTAGAAAAAGCAAGGAATATCGAAATAGCAATTTTAATAACAGCTCTATGAATAGCTTGAGTAGGTAAAAAAACAGCTAAAACATTATCAAAGCTATTTAAGAATGAATCGGATTTAATAAATTTTTCTGTTGATATTGAAAAACTAGAAAACCTAGAGGATATTTGACCTGAAATAACTAAAAATGTAATAGAATATTTTAATAATGAAGCACATAAAAAAATATTAAAAGAGTTAGCAGAAATATTAAATATTAAATATTTTGAAGAAAAATTATTAAATTCTAATTCAATATTTAGTTGAAAAAAAGTATGTATTACGTGAGGATTTGAGCTTGATTGAAAGAAAATTGCAAGAGATATCTTAGTTATAAAACTTGAGGATGTATGAGGTGATTTTATGAGTAGTGTAACTAAAAATACTGATTATCTATTAGCATGAGAAAAAGCATGAAGTAAACTTAAAAAAGCTAATACGTTTTGAATTACTGTTATTGATTTGGATTATTTTATGGATAATCTATAATAGAAAAAAAAGAAATTTAATTAATTAAATCTCTCTTTTTTCTATTTCATATTGTACATATGTACATCTCTTTGTGGAAAAGGAAAGCTAATTTTCTTTTTATCAAATACCTTTTTAATTTCTTCTAATACTTCAAATTTTGTATTTAAGAAATCTTCTTTTTTTACAAAAAATCTAAAAGTAAAATTAACAGAATTATCAGCAAATTCAATTAATCCAATAGTTATTCAATCATCATGTATAATATTTTCATTATTAATAGCGATATCATTTAATGTTTTTTTAACCTTATCAATATCGTCATCATAACTAACTCAAATAATTAAATCAATTCTTCTTTTTGGCTCAGCTGAATAATTTGTCATTGATCAGTTTGATATGTCAGAATTTGGTATAATTACTCTTTTTCTATCAGTTGTAAGTAATGTAGTATTAAATATACTAATTTGTTTTACTGTTCCAGAAAATCATCCAATTTCAACAAAATGACCAATTTTAAAAGGCTTTAATAGTAAAATCATTACTCAACCAGCAAAGTTTTGAAGAGTCCCAGATAAAGCCATACCAATAGCAAATCAAGCAGCAGCCAACATTGCTACAAATGAGCTAGTTTGAACTCATAATACTCAAGCCGCTACAATTATTACCATTATTTTTAGTAACATATTTGAAAGGCTTGATATAAAACTTTTCAACATAGGAGCAATTTTTTGTCTATCCATTATTTTGTCTATACCTTTTTCTATCAGATTGATTATTTTAAAACCTATCCATAAAACCAAAATAGCACCAATTATTTTTGGAATATAACCAACTATTCATTCAACTATCATATCAGTATACACCGACAAATCTATTCACATTAATTCATTAACTTGTTTTTCTAAATCCATTATTTTATGTTTAAAAATAAAAACTATTACTAGTTTAATTTTATATCCCATAAAATCAAATTAAATATTTGATTTTTTATACTTTATAAATAAACTGTAGCTCACATTGTCTGGATTCATAGCTCAGCTGGTAGAGCACCCGCCTCTTAAGCGGTAGGTCCCGGGATCGAAGCCCGGTGAATCCACCATAATATGAACGTAAATTCATATTGTATTAAATTGAATACAAAAGTAAAAAGAACTTAGCTTATTATAAGCTAGGTTCTTTTTATTATTATAATATTTTATATTAATAGTTTGCTGTAATATTTAATATATCTTCTCAGTATTGATTATATCTATTTAATCAAATTCATTTTATTTGTAATAACTCATTTTTAGAATGAGGAACAACATTACATATTTCTTCTAAAGTTGTATTTTGAAAAATAACATATGCTGGTTTCTTAGTTCCTCTTGAGATATTTAATCTATATTCCTTTAATTCATTCTTTAATATATCCTTACTATTATTAATTATTGTTTTTTTTGTATTAATATTACTTCTTTTAATATTTCAACCTTCTATTCTTTTTACTTTAAAAAATGATAATAGTAAATCAATAAAAGTTATATTTTCATTTTCAGACAACTTAGTTTTTAGTGTAGCTTCATTTGAGAATGAGTCATGTCTTAACACTTCCTTACTTTCATTTATACCATCTACTATATTAATTTGTTGAAAGATTTTTATGAAATGTTCTCATAATCTAAAAATTTTCCCTTTCTCTTTTTGACTAATATTTACATCTAGTATTATATTTTCAATTATTTTAAAGTAATTATCACTTTGTTTTGATAAATATGTCAAAGTTTTATTTAGTAAATAATCTTCTTTTTTTATTTGATCTACGTAAATATAATCCCGCTTTATTTTTTTTAATAATTTAAAAAATTGTGAATTCGTCAAATTATTATTTATTTCAAATAATGTTAATTGTTCTGATGTGAAAAATTTATCATTCTTTAAGTTTTCAGATAACATATCATATTCAAATTTTTCATAAGAATATTCTTCATTCATTTTTAAAATATCATTTTCATTTTTTGCAATAATTTGATTTTCAACACAAAATTTCCTTGCTCTACCTGTGTAAATTCATGTTGTTATGTAATAAGCTAAAGTATTTGGTTTCTCTTTTCTTTTATTATTTATCATTCATGCATAACTTGCAACTTCCGTTTCAGAAACATCTCAAGTTGTATATTTTTTACATTGTACAAAAATTCATTGTTCATCTATTTCTCATCTGTTTTTAATTCATCTTACATCAATCTTTTCATCATTAAAACCTCATATTCTTTCTGTAACATATCACTTTAATTCAAAAAATTTCCTTACATATTCTTCAAATCATGTAGGTGTTAATTTTTTTCTAAAATTTAATAGTACATGAACTTTTTTTTCATCATATTTAAATCTATGAAGAATCCTATAATATTCTATTTTATCATTTTCCGGATTTATTTTTTTAGGCATGAGTTAATATTATTTATATTTTATTTATATTAACACATATTTATTAATTAAGTCAAATAGTGATATATATTGTTAGTAAACTTTAAATATTACGTTAAAAATTTATTATTAGCTAACTTTTATTTTCTTATTAATTTTAGCTTAAAATAAATAATCTATTGTTTATTTTGTTGCTTTTTGATTCAAATTATCTATTATCATAATATTAAAAAAGTTTATATTCTAATTTACAATATATATGTCTATTTTTAAAGTTCTAGAAGATAAAATTACTAAACAAGTAGAAGATTATACAGCATACTTATGAGGGATTACTGGTGATACTTTAAAATGAGCGGAATTTATGTTTTATTCTCTTGCAAATATTTTTAATGATAAAACCATTGATGAAATTGAAATGTGAATGGTTGATAGTTCTTACCGTAAAGAAAAATATGATTATGGTATTGATGCTATCTATATTACAGGTTCAAGAGAATTTATCGAGCAAGTAGATCAATTAGAAAATTATAATGAAGATACAAAATTTTGTATACACTTATTTCAGTTTAAGAGATGAGCTGGTATTTCACAAGCAGATTTATTAAAGTTTAATAATTGAATAGAAAAAATAGTAGTTAATGAGGACTTAATAGATACAGATAATCTTCATTTTTATAATAGAATGCAAGATTTAGATGATGTAAAAAGAGAACTTTATCAAACGATAGATTCTTCAAATATTGAAATAATTTGTCATATTGTTTTTGGTTGAGTTGAGGCGAATATTACAAATGATAAGCTTCTACAAGAAGAATTAGATAAAATTAAGGTTACACTTTCGTCTAATGGTTATACTAATAATAAAATAATTATAACTGATTGTCAGGCATTAATAAATTCAAAAGCTAATGAGGCAGAAATTACTGATATTATTGGATATGAAAAATCACTTAAGTATATTACTGAAATTTCTGAGAGTGAAAAATTTAATGGTTTCATATGTATTTTAAAATGAAAAGAAATAGCTGAACTTGTAAGAAAACACCAATCTTCTATTTTTGAAGCTAATATTAGAGATTATTATAAAAGAAGTGATCTTAATAATAAAATAACTAAAACAAGTTCAAGTGAAGATGAAGCAAAATATTTTTGGAGTTTTAATAATGGACTTACAATGACTTGTAGAAGAGTACAAGAACTTCCTAAGGATCAATATAAGCTTCATAATATGCAAATTGTTAATTGATGCCAAACTTCAAACTCAATTTATACTGCGGTAAAGAATAAAGAGAGGGTTGATGAATTAAATTTAAAAGTTAGTGGCGGTATGGTATTAACAAAAAAAGAACAAGAGGAACTAGATGAAAAATTAGGTTATCAATTTAACGAAGATACATCAATTCTTGTTAAAATCATAGAAACCAAAAAAGATGATTTAATTTATAGAATTACTGAAACTACTAATTCTCAAACACCAATAAAAGCATTTTCTTTAAAAGCTAATGATGATATACAATTTCTTATAGAAGAGTATCTTTCAAGTAGAGATATTTGTTACGAAAGAAGGCTAAATTTTTATAAAAATAAAGGTAAAAAAAATATAATTAATATACAAAAATTATTTCAACTATTTACTGCTCAAATATTTTTTAAACCTTCTCAAGTTAAAACAAGCCCCAAATCAATGTTTGTAAATACTTATGATGATGTTTTCCCATCACCTTCAGTTACTAATATGAATTATATACTTTATTTAATCCCTATAAAAATAGATTTGTACTTATCTAAAAAAATTAGAGAAGTACAACGCTCTGGTTGATTAGGTGATTGATATAAGGATACTATTCTTTCATATTGAAAGTTTCATCTTGGGTGCCTGATTTTGAGTTCTATTTTAAAAGAGAATTATAACAAGGCGGGGATAGTTAAAAATGAAACTATAATTTTAACAGAATTAGAAGAAAACTTTGATACTCATTTTTCTGATTCTATTATAAATCTTGAAAAAATATTAAAAAATCTTATAGGTAATAGAAAAGAATCTATTATTCCTGGTGTAAGAAAAACAGAATTGGATCAAAAATTAGCTAAATTTATTAATAATAGAAAATAGTTTTGATTTATTTTTTTTAATTAAAAAAACTTTAATAAGAAGATAAATATTTTATAAAATACAATAAAATGAGAATAAAAAAAATTCAACTAAAAAAAGGGTATAAAAGATTTTTTGATTTAACTATTGATTTAGGAGAAAAACCAAAAAAAATTATTGCCTTAGTCTGACCAAATTGATGTGGTAAAAGTAGTGTATTTGATGGAATGCTATATCATAATAATGCACATTGAAGAATAGGTAATAAAACAATAAAAGATCACAATTATCATTCAATGGATCAAGATCCAAATTTTAGTTATCTAAATATAGAAATTAATTTCACTGATTGAGACTATAATACTATAAGAAAAGCAAAGAAACTTATTGGTAAAGAAAATACAATTTTTTCATTAAGAAGCCCTTACAGATATAATAGTACACTTAAGGTAAATGAATCTAAATCTACTAAAGAAATGAGATTAAATAGTTACGGAGCTACAACCTCGAGTGATTTAGATGAAAAAATGGAAGAAAGCTATAGAAGATTATATGTTAAATTTAAAAAATATTTATTTAAACAAGACTGTAAACCAAGTAAAGCAACGTTAAAAATTATTTGAGATATAAATGATTCTTTAAAAAACTGTTTAGATATAGAAATTAGTAGTTTAGGGGATATAGATGATTGAAAAGGTACTATATTTTTAAAAAAACAGACCACCCAAAAGAGTTTGAATTTAATGTCCTTTCATCAGGAGAAAAGGAAGTAGTAGATATTTTACTTGATTTATATTTAAGGCAAGATGAATATAATGAAACTATATTCATAATTGATGAGCCAGAATTACACATAAATACTTCTATACAAAGAAAGCTACTTTTAGAAATAAATAAACTTATTTGAGGCGATTGTCAGATATGGTTAGCCACACATAGTATTGGTTTCCTTAGAGCACTACAAGAGGATTTAAAAGATGATTGTCAGATAATTCAATTTGAAAAAAACATGAATTATGCATCGGAAATATTTACACTTAAACCAATAAAAAAATCTATTTCAAAATGGAAAGAAATATTTGAAACTGCTCTTGATGACCTAACTTGATTAATAAGTCCAAAATGTATTATATATTGCGAAGGAAAAGATAAGCCATGAGTTAATGGAGAAGAAAAAGGAACTGACGCAAAAGTATATAATAATATCTTTGGTGAAAAATATCATGATTCGTTATTTGTATCAAGTGGTGGTAATAATGAACTTGAACAAAGAAGTGGGATTGCATTAGCGATATTAACAAAAGTTTTTTCTGATATTGATATATTAGTATTCAAAGATAGAGATATTTCATCAGGAAAACTAAATACTGAAGAAGATAGATTAGAATATCTAGAAAATAATGATATAAACCATAGAATTATGAAAAGATGGGAAATGGAAAATTATCTTTTTGATAAAGAAGTTTTAAAAAAATATTGTGCAGAAAAAAAACGAGATTTTAATGAAGTGGAATATGATAAATTTGTTACAAATATTAATGATCAGAATTTAAAAGATGAAACTTGAAGATTTAAAAACTTTTGTTGAATTAATACTTCTATAAATGCAGAAAAATTTAAAATTAACTTATCAGAATTTATAACTGAAGATATGACAGTTTACAAAGAATTGGAAGAATGTATTTTTAAAATAAAGTAATTATTTATTCCTTTTAATCTGACTATATAATACAACATTATGATATGTAGTTGTGTTCGTCACTCCACCAACAATTATTTAAACAGAAAACTCAAGAATTAATTCTTGA
>JASFZI010000102.1:0-5006 GCA_045107135.1 Candidatus Altimarinota bacterium | reverse complement strand
GCTTATGAGTGATCAACAGAGTCTGATTGAGACATCTCAAGTGTTGGTTTTAAAATTAAGGTAAATACCATTTCTCCTGGATTAGAAGTTAAGTGATGAACTGTAAAGGAAAGTGTAAATTATGCTCTTTGAACTATTATTCAGAATATGATGATGTTACTTTGAAGTTTGGCATTGTTAGTGATGACGGTTGGTGCTGGATATATAGTATTGCATCATGGACAAGATGAGCTTCTTAGTAAGTGAAAATCTATTTTTATGTCAGGGGTAATTGCTTTGTTTGTTGCACTAGGCTCATATTATCTTATTGCAGCATTTAGATTTATTTTATATCAATGAAATAGTTAATAATTAATAAAAAAAATTATGTTAAGAAAAATTTTTATTATAGGTATTTTATTATTTTCAGGAATAAATATAGTTTCTGCGGCCGCTCCTGAGGTTAATTGTATATGATTACCTGGATGTGTGGATGATGATAAAATGACTCCTTCACCTGCCAATGTTAGTGATAATATGTGAATAGAATTTATTACTAGTATAATATGACAAGTAATTCAATTTGTGGCTGTAATTGCTGTAATTGCTTTGATTTTGAGTGGTATGCTGTATTTGTTTTCATGATGAGATGAAGAGAAGGTTAAAAAAGCAAAATCATGGATTATATGGTCATTAGCTTGAGTTGTTCTATCAATATCAGCATGGTGATTAGTAAATATATTAGATAAAATAATAATAAGTAATAATTAATATTATGATAAAAAAACTTTTAGTACTCTCATTATTAATAATTTTTAATTTTTCTTTTGTAGAGATATCTTATTGAGCAACAAGAGATGTTTGAAATACAGATATAAAAAACACGTTATTAGATTTTACTGATGGTGATGATAACATTGTAAAGTCTGACTCAGAAGATTGATTAGAGGTTACTGCATACATTTTTAAATGGATTAAAAATTCTATGACAAGCTTAATTATGCTAATTTCAGTTTGAGTATTCTTATTTATTTGAATCAAATTAACACTTGCTAGAGGAAAACCAGAAGAATTTAAAGCAGCTATGATGCAAATGGTATATGCAATAATTTGAATTTTATTAGTTAGTTTGGCCTGGGCAGCAGTTGTATTAGTTGCTTGAATAAATCTTTAATTTAGAAAAAATGAATATAATTGAGATAAAAAAAATATTAATCATATTAATAGCTATAATAGGGATTTTCTATGTTTATTCAGTATCTTGAGCTAATTGTGCACCTAATGCCGACTCTGAATTTGATGTATGACAAGCATTAGATAACTGTTTAGAATGATCCAAATTAATTATTTGAACAGATGCTGGTATTGATAGTTGAGGAGTTTCCGTTAAAATAAAAAGTTGGGTAGACAATATAGCATTGTATTTATGAGTATTTGCTGTTGGTTCAATAGTTTATGGAGGACTTATGATGACTCTAAGCGCTTGAGAAGAGGATAAAATAACAAAATCTAAAGATATTGTTAAATGGGGTATTGTCTGATTCCTGTGAGTAATATCTGCTTCAGCTATTATTAATTTAATAGTTAAAATTATGTATTCATTATAAAAAATATGAAAAAATTATATTTATTTTTATTCTCATTATTATTTTTTAGTTTTCTTATATTTATATTGGGAAACTATTTTTTCTGAGACCAAGAAAAATATTTGAATGAACATATTGAAAATACATACATAGAACCAAATATTCCTGTAAAAAAAATAGAAGAGATTGAAAAAAACATTGAAGAAGAGAAAAATAATCTAACTGAAGAAGAAAAAGAAAAAATAAAAATTATTTTAAAATCAGCTTATAATATAAAGTTTATATATTATCCTGCCAGTTTTAATGCTACAATTTTAGATTATACATATTCTTTTAAGGCTTTTTTGAATAGTATTTATGTGAAAAATAAAATTAAAGACTTAAAGATAGAGCTATATAAAGAAAAAAATGATGTTAGATGAAGAATGAAAGATCGTTCAATTAAAATGTTTTGAGTACAAGAGATGAAAGTCTCTGAGTTTAATTCTGTTTGAATTCATGAATTTGCTCATTTTATTGATTTATATTTTTTCGAAAAAGAAATTTTTACTGATATAAGTGATTATTTTTATAATATTTCATGGGATTGAACAAAAATTTTGAAACCTTGATTAAAACAATTGGATTTTGTTTCAGGTTATGCTATGACAAATAAATATGAAGATTTTGCTGAATCTTTTACATATTTTATACTACATAACGGGGATTTTTTTAAAAAATCTAATGATTCAGAAAATTTAAAGCAGAAATATATGTTCTTTACAAAGTACTTATTTATGAATAAAGAATTTTTAAAAACAGACTTTTCTATAGGAAATAAAGTAAAGCCATATTACCGGGATATTACAAAAATTGACTTTTCTTTAGAAAACTTTTTGGAATTTATGAAAAAATAAATATAATCCTCGTACCTATAAAAAATAACTTTTTAATTTGAATAAATTAAAAAAAGTGTTTTTTATAAAAATACAATCATATCAAACATTTTCAGTAAATAAAAAAAGTTAATTTTTTTGTGTATTAACTAGGGTTTTATTATATTTTTTAGGTTGTATATTCAAGGTAAAAAAACAAATTTTAATTATTAAAAATCAATAAAAAAACATATGAAAGATTTTTTAGATGAATTAGATTTAGAACTAGGTTCTACAAAAACTAATTTACCAAAACAAAAAACTGAAGATAAAGTTCAGATAAAAAAAGTAGAAAATAAAAAAGTTGTAAATAAGAATTTTAAAAATAATAATAACAACAAAAACTTTAAATCAAATAAAGTAAATTATAATAAGAATAAAAATTATAATAGAAATTCTAGCTGAGAGATAAGATGAAAATTTATTTCTAAATTTCCAGAAACAAAATTTTACCTTCCTTCTTTAAGAGATTGATATACTAGATATATGCCAATTTGAGGGAATAATGAAACAGGAGCGAAAAATATGTGAATGTTTCAATATGGTGATGATATTATCATAGTTGATTGTTGAGTACAATTTGCTGATGCTGATATGTTGGGAGTGAATTATTCTATCCCAGATATTTCTTTTTTAACAAAATACAAAGACAAAATAAAGGGAATATTAATAACACATGCTCATTTAGATCATATAGGTTCATTAAAACATATTATGCCTGCGCTTTGAATGCCAACACTTTATGGTACTAGATTTACAATAGGTTTGGTTAAAAAATCATTAGCTGAAGCTGGATTAATTCCACATGCTACCTTGATAGAAGTAGATGCTTTATCATGAGATCAATTTAAAGTATGAGCTTTTAAAGTTGAATATTTTAATGTAAATCATTCTGTTCCGGATAGTGCTTGAATTTATTTAGAATCTGAAGGGGGAACAAAAATTGTTCATTCTTGAGATTTTAAAATAGATCATACTCCTGCTATTGATAAACCAGCTGATTTAGATAGAATTGGTGAAATTTGAAAAAGAGGAATTAGTTTATTTTTATCAGACTCTACAGGTTCTACTAGAAAAGGTTTTTCAATGAGTGAAAAAAATGTTTGAGAAGAGCTTGAAAAAATTATATCAAATCATAAAAGAGGAAGATTAATTATTGCTGCTTTTTCTTCTTGGATATCTAGAATTCAACAGCTTGTAGATATATGTGTTAAATATGATAAAACAATTTTCTTGAGCTGAAGAAGTATGATAGAAAATGTAGCAATAGCTAGAGAATTATGATATTTAAAAATAAAACAAGGAGTTGTTAAAAAAATGACACCTAAAAATACAGAATGAATTCCTCCTCATAAACAAATAGTTGTTACAACTTGAAGTCAATGAGAAGAATTTTCAGCATTATCAAGAATGGCTGATTGAAGACATAACTCTGTAGAAATAATTAAAGGAGATACTATTATATTTTCTTCTTCAATTGTTCCTGGTAATGAAAAATCAGTTATTTGAATTATAAATAAATTGATAAGATTATGAGCAAGAGTAATTACTAAAGATGATGGTGAAGTTCATACTTGAGGACATGGTTTTCAAGAAGAACAAAAAATATTTATTGAATTGATTAAACCAAAGTATTTTTTACCAATTTTTTGAGATTTATATTTTAGAACAATTCATTGAAATACTGCAATTTCTACTGGTTTTAAAGAAGAGAATCTGTTAATGATTGATAATGGTAACATGGTAGATTTTGCTCCTAATAATGGTAATGTCTTTAAATCAAGAATAAAAGCACCTATTCAAGAGATAGTTATTGATGGATATGGAATGTGATTAGCAACTAGTCATGTAATAAAAGCTAGAGAAAAAATGATGAATTCATGAGTACTTGTAGTAGCATTTAAAGTTGATAAAAAGACTAAAGCTATTTTAGGACATATTAAACTTGAAACTAGAGGTTTAGTATATTTAGATGAAGTTAGATTTATTCATAGAATGATTATAAAAAAATCTAGAGATGTTTATGAAAATACAGTAAAAGATGTTCCTGATATGGATGAAAAAGATTTAATTAAAATATTAAGGACAGATTTAGAAAAATTTCTAAATCATAAATTAGATAGAGAACCAATGATTATACCAATAGTCACTGAAGTTTAGTTTAAAAAAATTCTTTACAAAAAATAAAAACACATTAAACTATTTAGTGTGTTTTTATTGCTTAATAAAAAAATATGAGAAAAACAATAAATATAATATTAGTATTATTTTTAACGCTAATATTGTCATCATGTTTTACTTCTAAAGATGATGTTGAAAATGCAAAAAAAGAGCTATGAATAATTGAACTTGATGAAGCAAATAATGATTCTTGATCAAATCTTGATATTGAAATAGAAAAAGCTAAACAGGATATAATAAAAGAGGAAGAAAAAGAAGTTCAAGAAGAAATTAAGAAAGAAGAGATTAAAAAAATTGAAATAAAATCTTTAACAGATGAACAATTTTTAGAATTTGATGATTTATC
>JASFZI010000101.1:0-4814 GCA_045107135.1 Candidatus Altimarinota bacterium | reverse complement strand
GATATTTTCATATTTGATACATCACTTATTCTTACACTATCTCTTGATGATTTAGAGTATCATTGTAGTGATATAAAAGCTATTGTTCATAGGATTGCTAGGATTGTAATAACTACTATCAATTCTACTAGAGTGAAAGCTTTTTTATTCATATTCATATAATTAAAGTAAATTAAGTAAAATTCAATTAGAATTATATATATAAAAAGCTAAAAAATAAATTTAATTTATTTTTTAGCTTTACTTTTACTTTAAATATTTCCTTATTAAAGTAACTAATTTCACATTAATCAATTATTGTTTTATATTTTTTTCAACATTTAATACAAAAATTTGCCAATTTCGTGTTTTTGGTTTGACATCTCCTGCAAAGCTTTCATCTACGATTTGCTTTATTTGATTCTTGTGTCCTACTTGTTTCCATAAAAACCATAATTGTAACAGCTGAAATTAATCATCAAAGTAATGGTCAAACAAACACAAGCACACTTCATATAAGCTTTCAAATTGTGGTATTTAAAACCATATCTCAATATCAAACTGTAGTAGTAGTAACTAACCCCCACCATAATGCAGCAGGAATAGAGGTAAAATCAGTTCACTCTACTCATTTCTCAGCGTAATACACAAAAGATGAACCTAAAAATAATATAATGAAATATAAAGTAAAAACTGCTCTATATTCATCACTATATTCTTTTAAAGATCTAATAAGTCATGAAGTTAATGGTATTTTTTTAAATAGTCTGAGTATTCTCAATACTCTTAATATTCTTAAAATCTTAAGATAACCTCAAATTGTAATAAATCCTAAGAAAAAAGGTAAAAAAGATAATAAATCAATTATTCTCATAGGAGTAATTAAAAAATTCATTTTCTTCTTTGATTCAAAAAAACGATAAAAATATTCAAATGCAAATACTGTAGATATTATTGCATCAACAATGTATATCTCATTTAAATATATAAAAGCATTATTTCAAACACTTTCAAATATAAGAATAACAGGAGTAAGTAATACCAGTATTAGAATGAAATAATCAAGAAAAAAACCAATTTTTGATTTTGGGTCGTCTAAAATACATTCATATTTTTTCCTATTGTAAGTAAATATTTTTTTGAATTCTTCTGGCATATATTAATATTTAATATTAATTACTAATATTATAGCATATTAGAGAGATAGAAACAAATATCAATAACATAAAAAAGAAATAATCAAATGATTATTTCTTTTTTATGTTATCTAAAAATTTCAACCTCTTTAATACGGTTGGATGTGAATAATTAAAAAACTCGAATAAAGGATGTGGTCTAAGGTTACTCAAATTGTTTCTTGAAAGTTTAATTAATGCATTTTTTAATTTTTTAGGATCATGATTAATTCAAGCAAATTCATCTGCTTCATACTCATTTTTTCTTGAACAAATATTTCAAATTAATCAGAAAAATATTGAAATTGGTGTATACAAAATTCCAAAAGCAACCATTCAAACAGCAAAACTTGAAGTAGTAGATCATAAAGCATGTGATATTGCTGGCATATCTAACGCTAATCAAAGAATATATAACATTAAACCAGTCTGAATAACACCAAGAGCTAGCATTTTAATAGTATGTTTTCTTTTATAATGCCCTATTTCATGAGCCAAAACTCATACTAGCTCACTATCAGTTAAATCATTTATTAATGTATCATATAATACTATTCTTTTTTTTGGACCAAATCCAGAAAAATAAGCATTTGCTTTTGAACTTCTTTTTGATCAATCAATTACATAAATATTATCAAGCTTAAATCATACACTAGTAGCGAATTTTTCAATTGCACTTCTTAATGATCATTTTTTAAGAGGAGTTTGTTTGTTAAAAATTGGAACTATTAAACTACTATAAAACATCATCATAAACACAGAGAAAAAAGTTACAAGTCCCCAAGTATATAACCAAAAATTTGCTCATGTTTTTAAATAAAACCATGTAATTAATGCTAGCAATAATCAACCAATAATTCAAGACAATAATAATGACTTAAATATATCAATAAAAAATATTTTTTTAGTCATTTTATTAAAACCAAATTTTTCTTCTATTACAAAAGTAGAATAATATGAAAAAGGCAATCATATAATAGTTTGAATTAAAACAATTATTCAGAAAAAATATAATGTTCTAAGTATTTCATTTGAGGTATAAATTGATACAAAATCATACAAACCACCAAACAAACCAAATACTAAAACAAAATACATTATTAAAAATGAAAACATTCAAGAAATATTTCAAAAATCATATTTATCTTTTTCGTATTTCATTGATTTTTTGTATTTTTTCGCATCATATATCGCTTTTAATTCCTTAGGTAAACTAGTTGACCAATTAAGTGTATTCAAATATGATAATATTTTTGAAAAAAGAAACTCAAAAATAAATAATCATAAAATTATATAAAAAATAGTAGTATACATGTGTATGTTTAAAATTAAAATAAATTACTAATCCACCATTGAATTCCTTCCTTTTAAAAGGAAGGAAGCTACAGTTTTTCTTTTGCAGCCTTCCTCCTTTCTCAAAGGAGGAAATTCAATGGTGGATTTAAATCAAAATTCATAATTAACTCTTCTCAATTCTACTTCCCCCTCTTTCATCAACTATTTTATATCATAGTTCTAATAATTCATCTCTAATTGCATCTGCTAATTCAAAATTTTTAGATTTTTTAGCATCGTTTCTTTCTTGAGATTTTTTAATAATATCATCAGGAATGATATCATTCTCATTTAATATTGTAAAATCAATAATTCACAATACTTGATTTAGAGTATTAAGCATATCTTTTGCTGAAATTAATTCTTCAAGTGATAACTCTTGCCCTGAAATTCAAGTGTTTAAGAATTTTAAAAAACTATGAAATACAGCTAAAGCTTCGGGTAGATTAAAATCATCTTCCAGATTATTAACATATTCTTGCATTATTTCTTGTATGAAATTTCTAAAATCTCTTGAAATTCATCAAACTTTTTTATCTCAAATATCTATTTCTCTAGATAATCTTTTTAAAGTTTCATCAATTGCATTAATTGCATTTATATTAGCTTCTAATTTAGAAAAACTAAAATCAATTTGTGAAGAATATTTTGCGTTTACAAATCATAATCTAATAGCTCTAAATAAAACTGATTTATTTGTATCTGAAAATTTCTCTTCAATATCATTAAGTGTATAAAAATTATTTGCTGATTTAGACATTTTTTTATGATCAACCATAACATGACCAGAATGTAACCAATATCTCGAAAATTCTTTTCTAGTACAAGCTTCAGTTTGTGCTATTTCATTTTGATGATGTGGGAATATTAAATCAACTCCTCACATATGAATATCAATTTGAGGACCAAAAAACTTCATATTACAAGCGCTACATTCAATATGCCACCCAGGTCTTCATTTAATAGTCACTTTTTTACCATCAACCTCAAATTCTTCCTCCCAAAAATTATCTCAATCTGTATCCTTCCATGCTTTCCACAAAACAAAATCTGATGCTGCATCTTTTTCATATTCATCATTATCTACCCTCACTCATTCCTTTAATCATTTCATGTCTAAGTTTGCAAGTCTTCAATATTTTCTTGAAGTTTTTATATTAAAATAAATACTACCATCATCTGATAAATAAGCATTTTTTCTTTTAATCATAGTATTAATCATTCTTACCATTTCTGGTATTAATGTTGTAACTGCAGCTATATTATCAGCTTTTTCTATTCAAAGCTTATTAATATCACTTAAAAAGATTTTAGTATATTTTTCCGTAAAGGTTTTTAGGTCAATTCAAGCAGCAACACTGTTTCTTATAGTCTTATCATCAACATCAGTTATATTCATAGTTGTTTTAACTTTATATCCAATGAATTTTAAAGCCTTAACAACAACATCCTCAAAAACAAAAGTTCTCAAGTTTCAAATATGAGCATAATTATAAACAGTAGGACCACAATAATATATTTTTATTTCTCTATCATTAATTGGTTTAAATTTTTCTATTTTTCTTGTCTTTGTATTATATAATTCCATTTTATTTCTTTTTCTTGTTATTTTTTAAAACTATTTCACTAGCCTTTGCTGGATTCATATGATTTATTGCCTTTCAATCAATTTCAATATTTGGTCACTTATCACATATTCACATACATTCTCTTTCTTCAATAATTAGATTTTTCAAATTAAATCTTTTCTTATCATTTTTTAATCTAGTTAATATATAAGAGCTAAATCTCCCATCACAAATTTTTCATTTACAAACATTAATTTTCATATTTTATTTTTTAGCAATTTAATATTTATTAATTCTATTTATGAATTGAAAATAAGCAAAAAAAATAATAAAAGTAAAAAAAAATTTGATTATATATTTTTTTTAATATAATACTTGGGCATTAAAAAATGCCGGGGTAGCTCAGGGGTAGAGCAGGGCCCTGAAAAGGCCTGTGTCGGTGGTTCAAATCCGCTCCTCGGCACCATTTGCTGAAAAAAATAATTAGGTGTAAAACGTTAAGTTTTACACCTTTTTTGCGTTTGAAATTAAATAAATATATTTATTTAATTAACATTCTTTCTCAGTTGTCCAAAGTTTTAAATATTTTTCAATTTTGTTTATAAAATCATTTTAAAGTAGAAAATTTTTCAATATTAGTATTTTTAAGAAAATCTATAATAAAATTATCCTGGAATGTAACCCATTCTTTTAATCCTGGCACCATAATTATTAATGATTTCACTTTTAAATTTCAAAGAATTTCTAATTCTTTTTC
>JASFZI010000100.1:0-17794 GCA_045107135.1 Candidatus Altimarinota bacterium | reverse complement strand
AAATTTGAAACATTAGAAAATAAGCTTATAGACTATGAAGGTAAACCTGTCTTGGTTGATAGCGATGTGGCACAGTTGTATGGTGTAACTACAAAAGAGATCAATCAGGCAGTATCTAACAATCTTGAAAAGTTTCCTGATGAGTATATAATTGAACTAACAAAAGAAGAAAAAAATGAACTGGTCAAAAATTTTGACCGGTTCAATAAACTCAAATATTCTACAGTTAATCCTAAGGTTTTTACAGAAAAAGGTTTGTATATGTTGGCTACAAAATTTGAATTTAATCTTGGCTTTGCAAAAGTTAGTAGAAGTGTTAAGAAGATTAAAAAGTAGTAAAGGCATAACGGTATGAATTTTAAAAAAAGAGTTTATGGAAAAACAAAAGAATATACAGTAGAACAATTAAAAGAGGCAGATTCGACTCAGAAAGTTATTGTCAAACGAATTGAAAATTATAGTTTTTAGGGATTATTGCTGTTAATTTAACTAATGAGTACTTCCAAAAATATATCCATGGCATTAAATATTATTATCGAAATAGATAACAAAATAAGTTGAAATACGAGGAGTAGACAATGAGTAAAATGATTACAATCCACCAACCAGAAACATACCCTTGGTTAGGTTTTTTTAATAAAATGATGTTAGCAGATGAGTATATTATCTTAGATGATGTTCAATTTAGAAAAAATTATTTTCAAAATAGAAATCAGTTCTTGACAAAACAAGGTTCATTGTATTTATCAGTTCCGGTAGATTTTAAAAAGTATAAAATTATAAAAGATATACGAATTAGGTATAACGAGAAATGGCAATTAAAACACTTAAATACAATTAAGCAAACTTATGGAAAATCAAAGTACTTTTCAGAGCATATTGCTTTTTTTGAAGATTTATACAGTAAAAACTTTGAGCTTTTAATAGATTTCAATATGTATATTATAGAGTATATTAGAAAAGTACTTGATATTCAAGTTCCTATTATTAGATCTTCTAGTTTAAATTGTGATGGAGCAAGTGGAGAGTTGTTATTAAATATTTGCAAAGATAGAGATGCAACAACATATATATCAGGAAGAGATGGGCGAAATTATTTAGATGTAACAATTTTTGAAAAAAAAAATATTGATGTTGTTTATCATGATTTTACACATCCTAAATATGAGCAGTTCTATTCAAAAGAATTTGTACCATTTATGAATACTTTTGATTTATTGCTTAACTATTCAACCCAAGAGAGTAAAAAAATCATATTATCAGGAGGCACATTTTGCGAAAAATGATTATAAATGGAAAAGAGATAAAAGATAAAGCTTATGTTATAGCAGAGATAGCAGGTAATTTTTCTGGTTTAGAAGAGGCAAAAAAGCTTGTAGATGGTGCGATATATGCAGGGGCAGATGCTGTTAAACTACAAACTTACAAAGCAGATACATTGGCAAGTAAAAAGGCAAAATATGAGATGGAAAATACAGGTAATGTATCTCAGTATGATTTATTTAAAGAAGGTGAATTGTCTGAAAATGATCACTTTGAAATTTATAAGTATGCAAATGAAAAAAGCATCGATATTTTTTCAACACCAAGTCATGTAGATGATATAGTTTTATTAGAAAAACTAGGAACAAGTGTATACAAAATCGGTTCTGATGATTCTTATAATTTACCACTTATAGAAGAAGTAGCAAAACTCCAAAAGCCCATAATGGTAGCTACTGGTATGAGAACTATTTATGAGGTAGATGAAATTATAGATACTATTATGAAAACTGGCAATAAAAACTTTATGATTTTTCATGCAATTACATCTTACCCCACGACATATGAACTAGCTAACTTAAATGTTATAAAGACAATGTTAGATAGATATCCAAACATCATCATAGGATATTCAGACCATACTATTGGATGGCAATGTTCTTATGCAGCAAGAGTAATGGGTGCTATGGTAATAGAAAGACATTTTACTCTTGATAGAAATGCATACGGACCAGATCATATTCTTTCTTCAACTCCTGAAGAGTTAAAAATACTTATTGATGCAATAAAAATATATGAACGAGCACAGGGTGATGGTATAAAAATGCCAGTAGGACAAGAGCTAGTAAATAGAAAAAATAATGCTAAGTCTATTGTTATAGACAAAGATATCAAAAAGCATGAAATTTTATCTAAAAACCACCTATCTATAAAAAGACCTGGTTATGGAATAGAGCCTAAAAAAATATATGATTTAATTGGAAAACAAGTAAATAAAGATTTAGAAAAAGATTCTATTTTATCATGGGATGATATTGGTGAATAATTATATATTTTTACAAGCAAGAATGGGATCAACTAGACTTCCTGGCAAAACTTTAAAGGATTTAAATAGACTTCCTTTAATCTTACATGTAATTAATCGTTTAGAACTTATAAATAGCTGTGAGATTGTATTACTTACATCAGACACTAAAAAAGATGATATTTTAGAAAAATGGTGCAAGGAAAATAGTACATTGTGTTTTCGAGGAAGTGAAGATAATGTACTTGAAAGGTATTATAACGCAGCTAAGTTTTACAAGGCAAATAATATTTTAAGAGCAACAGGCGATAATCCACTTATAGAACCATATTTTGCGAATGAACTATTAAATAAACATATAGAATCAAAAGCTGATTATTCATCAAATAAATCTGAAGTTGGTTCAAATTTACCAGATGGTTTAGGTATAGAGATTTTTACATTTGAAGCATTAGAGAGTTCAATGCAAAAATCGACACAGGAACATCACTTTGAGCATGTAAATGAATATATTTTAGAAAACAGAGATAAATTCAAAATATACAAAGATTGTAATGTTGGAGGACTTATAGACAAGAGTAATATAAGATTAACAGTTGATACTTCTGATGATTTTAAAAAAGTAGAAGCTATATTTAAAAATCAAAATTTTAAAATCGATATTAACTATAATGATTTGTTGGGGTTAGTAAAATGAATATATTTATAAGAGCTTATGGAAGTCATCTTATGGGTATGGGACATCTATATAGAGTAGAAAAGCTAGTAGCGAAACTTAAAGAACAGCGAAAGTGTAATATCACTCTGCTTACAAGAGATTACACAGAAGCTAAAAATATCTATAAAAATATAAAAGTAGATAATACAATTGAAATTGCCTCTAGTTTATCAGAAGATGAAGAATTGTTATTTTTAGATGATAGCCTGAAAAAAAAATATGATATTTGCATTAATGACCAGTTAAACACAAGTGTTGAAATAGCGACTCTGTTAACAAAAAACAGTTCTAAGAATATTACATTTGATGATTTAGGGGATGGGAACTATCTTTTTGATAATATTATTAATGTTTTATATCCGTCTTCCAAAAAACTAAAAAATGAATTAAATTCATACCAATATATGATTTTAAATGACTATTCTAAATTAAAAGATAGTGTAAAATTTTCTCATACTGTTAAAACAATTTTTATAAATCAAGGTGCAGCTGATACATGGGGTGCTATTCCCGATATGATTAAAGATTTAAACCAACTAAATGAAGATTTAAAGATAAAAGTTTTACTTGGACCATCTTTTAAGCATTATGATGCATTAGCAGAAGCATTAAAAGTAAACACTAAACAGGTAGAAATTTACAACTACACTTCAAATGTAGTAGATGTTGTAAAAGATTGTAATTTAGCAATTTTAGGAGCAGGTAATACACTATTTGAAGTTGCATCACTTGGTATTCCGATTATTGCTTCAACAAGGGAAGAGAAAGAATTAATTACAATTAGAAGATTACTAAATGATAATATAGTTTATTCCGATAATATTATTTACAAAAATAGTTTAAATATTATAGTAAATAGAGTTATAAAAGATATTGATGGTAGAAAACAAAAATATGAAAAGAATAGAAAACTATTCCAATACAATGGGCTAGATAATATTATAAAATTAATAGATGGAGAGTAGTATGAAAAAAAATATATTAGCAATAGGTGCTCACTTTGATGATATAGAATTAGGATGTGGTGGAACTGTAGCAAGACATGTGGCAAATGGCGATAATGTGATTATGCTAGTGCTTACGGATAGTGCTTATTTAAACTATGACGGTACTATGATAAGAACAAAAGAAGTCGCACAATCAGAAGGTGAATCAGCAGCTAAAATACTTGGAGTAACTAAGCTTATTTCAGTAGGTCTGGAAACTAAAACTTTACAATATGGTTATGAGCTTATAGAACTTATGAATAAAATAATAGATGAAAACAGTATTGATATAGTGTATAGTCATTGGGATAAAGATGTTCATCAAGATCATAGTGCCATAGGAAAAGCTACTTTCAATGCTGCAAGACATGTAAAAAATGTATTTATGTATAGAAGTAATTGGTATCATACATCGAGTGAATTTAGAGGGAACTATTATAGTGATATATCAGACTTTATAGATACTAAAGTAGCATCTGTAAAAGCTCATGAAAATGAGTATAAAAAATTTGGTCAAGGTTGGGTTGATTTTTTTGTAAATGAAAATGGAAATGCTGGTAAAAAAATAGGCTGTACCTATGCTGAGACTTTTGAAATTCTAAAGTGTTATGTATAGTAATTTAAAATTAAATATTAACAACATAGGCATCATTAAAAAAGCCAATGTAAATATATCAAATATAACTGTTATTGCAGGTGAAAATGATAGTGGTAAAAGTACAGTTGGTAAAGTACTAATGGCTATGATTAAAGCTGATAATACAGCTAGACATAAATTTATCTCAAAACAATCATTAAATTTTATTAGAAATAGACAAAAAGGCTTTGATAGGCAAGTAGAGTTACTTTTTGATAATGAAATATCAATCGATGGAAGTATTGTATTAAAATCTAATAATAAAGATATTTACAACGTAAAAATAGAAGATGATAAATGTATCTCTTTTAGTGGTATAGATAAAAAGGATACACGATTATTTTTAGATTGTACTTTTATACAAACGCCATTAGTATGGGATTTGTATAATTTTTTTGTATCAATTTCTACATATAGAACAGAAAATGAAATTTATGGATATGATGTAAATATTGAATATCCATATATCTTATGGGATTTATATGTAAAACTTATAAAAAAACGAAGAGATTGTGATGACAATCAAGATATTATAGATGAAATTATATCTATAATTAGTGGTGAGTTTAAAAAGAATAAACAAGGTAAATTTTATTATGACAAGGAAGGCAAAGATATTCCTTTGCAAAATATTGCTACTGGTATAAAAAGCTTTGGAATTATACAAGTTTTATTACAAAACTGTTATCTAAATGAGTATCGACTATTGGTACTTGATGAACCTGAAATTCATCTTTATCCTAAGTGGCAACTTAAATTTGCAAAAATTATAACTATACTTGCAAATAGTGGAGTTAAAATTATTGTAAATACACATAGTCCATATATGGTTGAAGCTATTCAAAGATACTCAAAATTAGATAGTGTAGATGCAAATTTTTATTTTGCTCAAGATGGTATTATAGAACAAGTAGAAGATAATAATGCTAAAACTCTATCTAAAATTTTTGCTAAACTTTCAGAGCCATTTGATGAATTTGATAGTATGGATAGTGAGAATTTAAATGGCTGATATTTATTCTATATTTCATTCAAATTTCAAAGATTATAAAAGTAGTCTAAAACAGACAAGTTTAGATAATGAAAATAATCAATATCTTTGTTTTAATGAAGAAAATATTGTATATGATTTTGATAAAATAACAAAAGAACTATATCCAGAGAAACAGCCATCATCTTATGATGCTCTTTTATTTCAAAAAGAAAACAACAGAGTATTTTGTATAGAGTTTAAAAATCAAAAATATTCAGATATAAATAGAGATGAAATAAGAAAAAAATTAACTAATTCAAAAGAGAGTATAGACAGTATTTTTATAAAATACAATATAAAAAGAGAAGATTATCAATTTATTTTTTGTGTAGTGTACAATAGCAAATTAGATAGATGGAAAAGAGGTATAGCAAAAAATGAAATTCAGTTTGAATTAGAATCATATATGCCTGAATATTATGATGATATTAAAACAAATGATATAGATTTTTTAAAAAAAGAGTTTATTAAAGAGTTTGGAAAGAGTTGTTGATGTATGATAAAATAAATAGTAAAGTTCAAAAATATAGCAATAAAAAATACTCTTTTATTACAGGGAATGGAACAAGTGCTATATATTTAGCATTAAAAGCGAGTGGTATAAAAAAAGGTAGTTTAATAGCTGTTCCAAATATTTCTTGTCCTGATCCTGTTTATGCTCTTATTTGGGCTGGGTATAAGCCAGTATTTATTGATATAAATGAAGATGATTATAATATGGATGTAAATCATTTAGAAGAAGTTTTACAAACACAAAATATAAAAGGAATTATAGCTATCCATCTTTTTGGAAATAGTTGTGATATTGTAAATATTCAAAAGTTATCTAAGAAATATAATTGTTTTTTAGTAGAAGACTCAGCTCAAGCTTTTGGAAATGAGATAGATGAAGGAAAACTTGGTTCATTCGGAGATGTATCAATTTTTTCTTTTGGAAATGGAAAAATTATAGAGGCTGGATATGGGGGGGGCAATGCAAACAAACAATAAACCCATGTTTGATAAAATGGTACAAGAATATAAAAAGTTACCACTTTATAATAAAGAAAAAATAGATAAATTATCTAAAATACATAGAAATATTTATTATAAATTTTATTATTTAGGTATAAAATATCCAAGATTAAATATATTAAATTTAGTATATATTTATTTTTTCAAAAATTATTATCTGTATCAGTTAGATGAAAAATATTTAGTAAGTATAAATGATAAACTAGAAAATTTTGAAGAAGATAAAAAAGATAGAATAAGAATAGTTGATTTTTATATTCAAAATTTACAAGATATTAAAAATATAAAATTACCAAAACTAAATAATAAAGAAAATATATTATCAAGATTAACTATAAAAATAGATAGTTCAGAAGAAATATCTAAAAAAATAAGAGATAATAAAATTCCATCAAATACGATGTATCCAATGCTTGTAGATAGATTTAAACTGTTTTTTGATAAAAATGAATATCAAAATTCTTATAGATTAAAAGGTAGATTGCTTAATCTTTGGACTAATAATATAGATAGTGAGCAAATAGACACAAGTATAGAATTATTAAAAGGATTGAAGTGATGAATAAGATGTTGAAAATCTTTGATTTACAGATAGAAGAGAATAAACTACATCCTAAATTTGAACTTATAAGAAATAATTTATTTTTAACAGGTGAGCAAGAAATTTTAAAAGATTGGATTGATGGATTTGTAGACAGAGATAATAAAATTATAAAAGAATTTCAAACAACTTTTCATTCTACATTTTGGGAATTTTATTTATTTGCTGTTTTTAAAGAAGCAGGATATAGTGTAGATTTTCAAGAGCCTCGTCCAGATTTTGTTATTGAAAAACCTAATAAACTTTATGTGGAAGCTGTCGTTGCGAATATTAAGCAAACTGGTACAAAAGAAGAAGAAAGAAACCTTGAAGATATTTTATCTATGATTACACCTTTCTATTTACAAAAAGATTTTTATAATAGTTTAAATGAGGCTATTGTGAGATATTCTAATGCTATTTTCTCAAAAAGTAAAAAATATATAGGATATTACGATAAAAAGAAAAATAAACAGATAAAAGGTTATATTAAAGATAACAATTTTGATTCATCTGCTCCTTATATGATTGCATTAAGTGGTTACGAGCAAATAAATTATGGTAATAACTTTTATTATGCCATGATAGCTTTACTGTATGGGTTATATTATGATAATTTGAATGATAAATATATAGAAAAGAAATCTATTATTAAAAAAGACACAGGTTCAAAGATTGATTTAGGTTTGTTTTTAAATGAAGATATGAAGCATATATCAGCTATCATATTTAGCTCTACTCTTACATTAGGCAAATTAACTTCATTAGCTATTTCTCAACAAAAATCAAGTTTAAAAACTAATTCAGTGTTAAATATAAAACTTGATAATGAACCACCTTATTATAAATTACAATTAGTATCAGAAGAAAATCCTGAATATCTTTCAGATGGATTGTTGATTTTTCATAATCCTTTTGCGGAAAATCCGATAGATAAAGATTTGTTTAAAAATACTAATGCTATTAATATTTTTGTAGATATAGATAATAAAATAATAAGTTTTGAAGGAAATAACTTACCACTTGTTTCAAGATTAAATCTATTTGCTGGAGAGATTTTTTTTAAAAATTCAGTTTATCAAATATCAGAAAGTTTAAATCCAAATATATTATCTATATTTGCAGATGTTATTGCAATAAATGATATGGAAGTTATGTTTAAAAATATAGATAACAATCAAGAATTCAAAATTAAATTTGAACAAGATAAATTTGTAGAATATGCTCTTAAAGAAAATGATAAATTTTTTATTCAATTTTTAGTAGAAAAAGATAATGATATAGAGTTTAAAACAATTGAACAATTTGAAATGTATTGGAAGATGAAAAAGATATTATGTTTAGAATTAGGAGAAGGGTGTATTCTTATAGATTTTAGAAAAATAGAGAAGGAAAAGATAAAATGAGCAAAGATTATTATGTAACATTGACAGGTGGTAAAAATAATGCAGGAGATTTTTTAATAAAATATAGAGCTTTTAATCTATTTAAAAACTTACGACCAGATAGAGATATTATAGATTATAATGAATGGGAAACTATAGATGATAAAAAATTAGAAGTTATAAATAATTCAAAAGCTTTAATTTTATTGGGTGGTCCGGGCTTAATGGAAAATTTATATCCAAATATATATAAATTAAGAGATAATTTAGATGAAATAAAAGTTCCAATTTTAATGATGGGAATTGGCTGGAAGGATGCTAATGGTGAATGGAATGATACTTACACTTATTCTTTATCTTCTGATTCTTTAAAATTATTAAATAAAATTGATAATAGTGGATATTATTCAAGTGTTAGAGGATATCATACTTTAAATACTCTGCAAAACTATGGTTTTAAGAATTTTATAATGACAGGTTGTCCTGCTTATTATGATATAGATTATATAGGTAAAAAAATAGAAGATAAAGAAATTCAAAAAGTAGCTTTTTCTTTAGGTGTATCTTTTATAGGTAGTAAAAATATGGAAAATCAAATGAAAAACTTAATACTATCATTAAAAGAAAAATATAGTGATAAATTATTTGAGGTAGTTTTTCATCATTCACTTGATAAAGAAAAAATAGAAAAAGTATATGGCAAATCTCATTTAGGTCATGTATTAGAACATTTAGAATTTGTAAAATGGTTAGAACAACATAATATTTCATATATTGATATTTCAGGAAGTGCCAAAAATCTAATAAATTATTATAGTGATGTGGATTTACATATAGGATATAGAGTTCATGCTCATATTTTTATGAACAGTATTAGAAAATTTTCTATTCTTTTGTCAGAAGATGGACGAGGAAAAGAGGTTGCTAAAACAATCGGTGGTATTGTAATTGATTCTTATACAAAGTATAAAAAAGATTTTATCAGTAAAGTTTTAAATAGGCTATTAAAAGGTTATAGTCGATTTAAAGAAAATTTATTTGTAGAAAAAGAGCTACTACACAATATTGAATATGAAGAAAAGATAGATTATCAACGAATTAACACATCATATTCGATTATAGATAATAATTTTGAAGTTATGAAAAAGTTTATAAAGCAGTTGCCATAAAAAGCAATTTAAGACAAAGGTTCTTGGATGAAAAAAATAATTATTAAGTTTTTACAATTTTTATATAAAAAAAGAGTGATAAAACAAGGTATAAAATATACAGAACTACTTAATATCAATAAATATTGTTCTATGACAAATAAAACTTTTTTAGGTAAAAATACTCATTTTAATGGTATGCAAATATCAGGTTGTGGAACTGTGAAAATAGGAGATAATTTTCACTCTGGAACAGAATGTATGATAATTACACAAAATCATAATTATGAGGGTAGTGAAATTCCTTATGACAATACATATATCTGTAAAGATGTGACTATAGAAGATAATGTTTGGTTAGGTAATAGAGTAATTATATTGGGGGGGGTAAACATAGGTGAAGGTGCTATTATTCAAGCATGTTAAAAATGTTGAAAAATATGCCATAGTAGGTGGAAATCCTGCAAAGAAGTTTTTAAGTAGGGATATAAATCACTATTTAGAATTAAAAGAAAAGAAAAAATTTCATTAATATATTTAGGAGTAAAATGAAAGTAATAAAAAATTCAATAATTTATTTAAGTAGTAGTATATTAAACAAAGCAGTGCCATTTTTATTGTTACCAATAATGACAAAATATTTAACACCAGAAGATTATGGTATTTTGTCTATTTACACTATATTTATTACTTTATTTACGGCTTTTATTGGTATGAATCTTCACTCAAATATATCTAAAAACTTTTTTAAAACTACGAAACAAGAACTTTCTTTGTATATTGGAAATATATTTATAATACTTAGTTTTACATTTATTTCATATCTTATAATTACATATTTTATTACATTAAAGTATGAAACTATATTTTCTATTCCATCAAAGTGGATACTTTTAATTCCATTTATAAGCATGATGATGATGGTGAATGAAATAAATACGACTATACTTAGAAATGAGCAGAGAGCTTATATGTTTGGTATATTTGAAATATCAAATACTATTGTAAAGCTTGGGATAACTTTGATTTTATTACTATTATTTGGTTATGGGTGGTATTCCCCGGTTTTAGGTGTTTTTACTAGTTCTTTACTTTTTTTCTTTATAGGTATATTTTATATCTATAAGCAAAGATATTTATCTTTAAAACTTGATAAAGAAAAAGTAAAATCAATTTTAAATATATCCGTTCCTCTCATTCCACATTTATTAGGTGGTGTTGTTATAGCTATGAGTGATAGGCTTTTTATAGAGAAGATGGTGAGTATAAAAGCCGTTGGTATATATAGTGTTGGTTATATGTTTGGGATGGTTGTGATGCTCTTTACAGATGCATTTATAAAAGCTTGGTCGCCTTGGTTTTATAAAAATTTATCTCAACCAACCCAAGATAAAAAAGAAAAAATAGTAAAATATACTTATTTATATATATTTTCTATATTTGGATTAGCTATTTTCATATCTTTTTTGGGAGAGTTAATATTGCCTTATTTTGTAGATAGTAAGTTTTATGGGGCAAGTAAGTTTATACTATGGGTATCACTAGGCTATGCCGTGAGAGGTACATATCAGATATTTTTTCCTTATCTTGTCCATATAAATAAAACAGCATTTTTAGGTATGAGTACTATTATTGCTGCCATTTTAAACCTTGTGTTTAATTATATATTTATAAAATATTATGGAACTATTGGTGCAGCTTATGCTACTGCACTTGCATTTGCAGTAAGTGCAGTATTGGTCTTTTGGTATCAAAATAAGCATTATAAAATGCCATGGAATTTTAAAAAGGTTAAAAAATATGACTAAAATAAAAACACTTAAAGAGTTAAGAGAGTTTATATTATATCTTGAAGAAAAATATAACTTACTTGATTTTGAGATAGATGGCGTTAAGCCTTGGCAACTTATGAGGGTTCAGATAGATTATGATTTAGGGAAAGTATGTGGTGTTATGGAAACACCACATACTCCTATGTCTTTAAAAGATAAGATAATAAATAGTCTTAGTATCGTGTATAGTTGTATATTTAAAAATCCATTCTTTGCTAAAAAAACTGATATTTTAGTGTTTCCTCATTCGAGAGTAAAAAATGTAGATGATGAAATGATAGATATATATACTCACTATTTTGTAGAAGATTTACAAAAAAATAATAAAAACTTTATAGAGATTGAAAATCCTACTATGGGAAAACATTATAAACGAAAAGAATCTTGGAGATATTATAATGATTTTATCTTAGTATATAAAAATATATTTTCAAAGTTTATGAAGATACAAGAGGTAGATTATAAATTTATCAAAACAGTAGAGCAAGAAATAGCTGAGAAAATAGGTAATTATGATTTAACGCATTTATTTTTAAATACAGTTAAAAAATATAAAGTAGAATACTTTTTATATACTAAATTGTTAAAAAAATTACAGCCAAAACAGGTTTATTTAGTAGTTAGCTATGGTGGTTTTGGTTCTTTGATAAAAGCTGCAAAAGATTTGGGTATAGAGACTATAGAATTTCAACATGGTAATTTTTCAAAATACCATTTTGGATACTACTTTGGTGAAGATAAGAAAAGATTAGATTATTTTCCAGATAAATTTTTAGTATGGAATGAGTACTGGAAAAATCTTATAAATTTTCCAATAGAAGATAAAAATGTAATTATTAGACCATTTGATTTTTTAGAAAATAAAAGAAAATCATATTCCCATATAAAAAGAATTAAAAATCAAGTTGTAGTATTATCTCAAGGGGTATTAGGTGACCATATCGCTAAAAAGATACTTGATAATTGGGAGTATTTTAAACAATTTGATATAAAATATAAACTTCATCCAGGTGAATATGATAGATGGCATTCATATAAAGCACTACAACAATTAAATAAATATGATAATATAGAAGTGATAACAAATACTGACTTATATCAACTATTTAGTGAAAGTGAATATCAAATAGGTGTGTACTCTACAGCTCTATCAGAAGGTGTAGAATTTGGGTGTAAAACTATACTTTTAGATTTGGCAGGTATTGAAGAGATGTATAGGTTTAGAGAAATTTATGATGTGGAAGTTGTGTAATTATGCGTATAAAATTAAATGTTTATTTAATATTTAAAATTATTTCAGTAATAAGTATTTTTTTTCTTTCACTTATAATTAGTCAATATTATGTAGGAGGAGATCAAATAGCCTATAATAGATCGTACGATGGCATAAAAGGATTAGATGTATTCTCTGGATATATCTACTATGCAGCTTCAACAGGAGCACTTGAACCTGTATATTTTTTATTTACTTGGATTTTATCAAATATAGGAATTGAAAAATATATATTTATTGCTTTTTCAAATAGTGTATTGGCTTATGTTGTAATTTCTTTACTGCAAAAATTAAGAGTTAGATTAATTATCATTGTTAGTATTGTTTTTACAAATTTTTATTTTATTGTATTATACTTTTCTGATGAAAGATTAAAGTTTGGTATTCTTTTCTTATTAATCTCAATTTTAGTGTATCCTAATATGAAAAAATCTTTATGGATGTCTTTTTTGGCATTAATGACTCATATGCAAACTTTAGCCATATATGCAAGCTTATTATTTAGCAGAATTTATTATGATGTTGAAAAATTATTTTTAGAAAGGAAAATTTCAAAAAATCTGTTATATATCATTATAATTTTTAGTATACCAGTATTGATTCTCCAAAGACATATTATACATAAATTGGATTCGTTTGCTGGAACTTCATTTGGTATGGAAGATTTATTTAAAAGTTTTTTATTTTTTGTTATGGCTATGTTCTATTCAAAAAATAAAAAAGAAACGATTCTTATTTTTATTCCTCTCTTTGTAATGATATTATTTGTGGGTGGGACAAGGCTTAATATGTTTTCTTATTTTATATTTTTATATTATGCACTTCAAATTAAGAGAGGTTTAAATATGGGGATTTTTATATCAAGTTTGTATTTTGCATATAAGGGACTTGATTTTATTAATAATATTATTTTATATGGAACAGGATTTAACTAATGAAAAAAATACTAATATTCAAAGATAGCTTTCTTCCCGGCTTCAGAGGTGGTGGTCCCATTACATCTATCGCTAATTTAGTGCAATTGTTAAATCAAGATTTCAATATATTGATATGTACTAAAAATCATGATTTTGGGGAAACAGTTCCATATGAAAGTGTGGAAAGTGATACAGTGGCAAGATATAAGGAGTTTAATGTCTATTATGCTTCAGCATTAAATAAAAAAAGTATCACAAAAGTTGTAAATGAGTTCAATCCTGATGTGATATATCTCAACAGTTTTTTTTCTAGCACCACTCAAAAAGTGATGCTTCTAAATAAACTCTATTTTAGAAAAAAGTTAATAGTAGCACCCCGTGGTGAACTACAAGAAAATGCTTTAAATATTAAAAAAACAAAAAAATCTGTTTATCTTTTTGTTTATAAATTTTTTAAAATGTATAAAGATGTGAAATTTCATTCAACCGATAAGATAGAAACAAAAAGAATAAAAGAGTTGTTTCATACTAAAGCTGTTGCAGAACTGCAAAATGCAGTTAAAATAGATAGCTTTTCACCACTAACAAAACAAAAAGATGAGTTAAAGTTGGTATTTGTTTCTAGGATTTCACGCAAAAAAAATCTTCATTTTGCACTATTGGTTTTACAAAACACCTCATGCAGTATTATATTTGATATTTATGGTCCAAAAGAAGATATGGCATACTGGGGTGAGTGTGAACAAATTATAAAAAGTATGCCAAATAATGTGAAAATATCTTACAAAGGCAGTTTGGCTCAATCTGAGATAGTAAAGAAGATGAGAGAATATCATGCCTTTTTGTTTCCTACTCTCTCTGAAAATTTCGGACATGTTATAGTTGAAGCTATGCAAGCTGGTTTGGTGCCAATCATAAGTGACCAAACTCCATGGTTAAAGTTAGATGCTATAAACGCTGGATGGGATATAAAGCTTGATGATAAAAAAAAATATGAAGAGGTTATAGATAAACTCTATAAGATGGAGAATGAAGAGTATAGCAAAAAGTCTTTAGCTATAATGAAATATATTCACAAAAAATTGGATATGAAACGATTGTCACAAAATTATGTACAATTTTTTAGTAAAACAATAGAAAGGTAAAGTATGAGATTATCATTATACGAAATAGAGACTATCGTAAAGTTAAAAAACAAATATTTTGGAAATACTTCTAAAATATATCTTTTTGGAAGTAGAGTAGATGATGCAAAAAAAGGTGGTGATATAGATTTGTATGTAGAGGCTGATGAGCTTTCTTCTACTTTTACAAAAAAAAGTGATTTTCTTTTAGAGTTAAAGAGTATTATAGGCGAACAGAAGATTGACCTTATCTTTGCAAGAGATGAGAAGAGACTCATAGAACAAGAAGCTAAAGAAGGAATAGAGTTGGACATAGATAGAATAAAATTGCAAAAATACTTTAATGAGTGCGATAAACATTTACAACGGATAGAAGAAGCATATAGTGACATAAAGAGTAGTCTTCCCTTGAGTGTTGAAAAGTATAAAATTTTGTCTAAAGATGAAGTTCAAGATATCGACCAATACTTGTATAGATTTTCAAAACTGCAAGACAAATTAGGTCAAAAGATTTTTAGAGTAGTACTTAGTATGTATGAGCCAAGTTTTGAAAATATACCTTTTTTGGATTTACTCCATAAGTTGGAAAAGTTAGATTTTTTAGAAAATACAAAAGAGTGGATAAACTTGCGAGACAAAAGAAATAAAATCGCACATCAGTATGATGATGAAGCTTATGAAATGACACAAGCCATAAATGATATTTTTAATCAAAAAGATATTTTAAAGGCTGTATACGTGAAGTTTAAAAAGCAATCTGAATTACTTTTAAAAATAAAATAAAAATAGGAGAAGATAAAAATGTTTAAAGATAAAGTATTACTAATTACAGGTGGAACAGGTTCGTTTGGAAACGCAGTTCTTCGTGGCTTTTTAAATACAGATATAAAAGAGATACGAATCTTTTCTCGTGATGAACTCAAGCAAGACGATATGAGAAAAAAGTATGCTAATGACAAACTCAAGTTTTATCTCGGTGATGTACGAGATGTAAATTCTGTAAAAGATGCTGTTCGTGGGGTTGACTTTATATTTCATGCTGCTGCACTCAAGCAAGTGCCATCTTGTGAGTTTTACCCTATGCAAGCAGTTCAGACAAATGTCATAGGTACGGAAAATGTACTCAATGCTGCTATAAATGCTAAAGTAAAAAAGGTTATAGTCCTTAGTACAGACAAAGCAGTTTACCCTATAAATGCTATGGGTGTGAGTAAGGCTATGATGGAGAGAGTGGCAGTTGCTAAGAGTAGAAATCTTGATGATGCCCAAACGATGATATGCTGTACTCGTTATGGTAATGTTATGGCAAGTCGTGGTTCTGTTATACCACTTTTCATAGATCAGATACGAAATGATAAAACCATCACCATAACAGACCCTGCAATGACAAGGTTTATGATGAGTTTAGATCAAGCGGTGGATTTGGTAATGTTTGCATTTGAAAATGGAACAAATGGAGATATTTTTGTGCAAAAAGCACCAGCTTCGACTGTGGAACTTTTGGCAAATACTCTTAAAAATATGCTTGGTAAACCAGAGCATGAAGTAAAAATCATAGGAACAAGACATGGTGAAAAGCTTTATGAAACACTCCTTACAAAAGAGGAGATGGTAAAGGCTGTAGATATGGGAGAATATTACAGAATTCCGGCTGACAACAGAGACTTAAACTATACTAAGTTTTTTGAAGATGGTGAGCCTGTCGTGACACAAGCTCATGAATACCATTCGCACAACACCCACAGACTCAGTGAAGAAGAGTTGGGTGAGATGATACTTGAACTTCATGAAGTGCAAGATGATTTAAAAGAGTTTGGAGTTTTATAAATGAGAGTTCTAATAACTGGGGCAAATGGTTTTATAGCTAAAAACTTAATTGTTACATTAAAAAAGATGCCCCATATTGAGATACTAAAGTATTACAAAGATGATACTCATGATAGATTGGTAGAGTTGTTAAAACAGAGTGATTTCGTATTTCATTTGGCTGGGGTAAATCGTCCAAAGGATAATGAAGAATTTTATAAAGGAAATAGTAATTTAACACAAACAATTGTTGATATACTAGAATCTGAAAATAAAAAAACACCTATACTACTTTCTTCATCCACGCAAGTAGGCAGTGATAACGACTACGCTAAAAGTAAGCAAGAAGCAGAAGAAATCATCAAAAATTATGCACAAAAAAGCAGTGTAAATTGCTCTATCTATAGACTTCCAAATGTATTTGGTAAGTGGTCTAAACCAAATTATAATACTGTCATAGCAACATGGTGTTATAATATTGCAAGAGATAAAGAGATAGAGGTGAATGATAAAAATGCTCAACTAAATTTAGTTTATATAGGAGATGTGGTACATGCTTTTTTAGATAGACTGCATGTAAATAGTAGTGATCAACTCTATTATGAAGTACAAACTGTACATAAAAAAACTTTAGGTGAAATAGAAAAACTTCTTTATAGATTTAGAGATAGTAGAAAAGATTTACTTATACCAAACATAGCTGTTGGATTTGAGAGGGTACTGTATGCAACTTATCTTAGTTTTTTACCGACAGATAAATTTTCTTATAAACTAAATGGTCATAAAGATATACGCGGTACTTTTTATGAGATACTTAAAACACAAGAGAGTGGACAACTCGGTATCTCTACTACGAAACCTGGAGTTACACGAGGTAATCACTACCATAACACGAAAAATGAGAAATTTTTAGTTATAAAAGGTAAAGCGCTTATAGAGCTTAGAGATGTCTATGGTGATAAGGTCATAGAGTATAATGTTTCTGGAGATGATTTAGAGATAGTTGAGATGATACCAGGCTATACGCATAACATAACAAACACAGGCGATGAAG
>JASFZI010000099.1:0-12251 GCA_045107135.1 Candidatus Altimarinota bacterium | reverse complement strand
AAATTTCAGATAATGAATATTTATTCTATATTGATAAATTGACTCAAAGAAATTTTCTAATACATCATTCTTCATGATGAAAAATCGAAATAATTTGATATGATAAAATTTCAACTTGAAATCCAAAAAGAGGTAAAAAATATTTTGAAACTCCTGATCTTATTATAAATAGAGTAAAATGAACAAAACCAATATACAAATGAGATTGGTCAGCTGAATGAACAGATAGTAAATGATATATCATAAACAAAGACTGAAAAAAAATACCAGCATACGTAAATTTCCACTTCGCAATGCACAAAACAACCCCACGGGCAACAACACAACTATGAAGAAAACTCTCACATTGATGCATTAGAATGACTCCGTTTACAGTTGACTTATTAGACAAACAAAAGATTCTAGATTGAAAAAAATGAAAATATATAATTGTTTGAGATTATAGATAATATGTTGACATTTTATTATTTTTCAGTATATATACATTACACTACTTATTATTATTATTAGGAAATGTAAAGTAGTAAATTAAAAAAAAGGAGAAAAATAGTGAAAAAATTTAGACTAGTCGCCGTCTTGCCAATATTGGCATTAATGTTATTTCAAACAGGATGTGCAAAAAAAGACTTCGACCCAAGTAATCATCGAAGTTTGACTGAAGATTGTATCCAACTTGAGGAAAACGGTCCTAAATACAAAGTTTGGATTGAAAATTATGGCACAGGTGACATTGTTCATCCCATATATAACGAGGAGACTGGTAATTTAATTAAATGTTTCATCTAGAAACATATATTTTAAGTTTTTCACCATAAAATCGGCTACACAGTAGCCGATTTTATTTTTAATTTTATTTGGAGGTACTTGGACAAAATGATCTAAGTATAGAACAAATAAAAGCTCTGTGATCAGAATGTTTATCTCATGAATTAATGAAAAGTGAAAAAATTACTATAATTTGATATATGTTATCAGCAGATAATATAAAAAAAATATGACCAGAAAGGCTAGCAGAAATAACTATTACTGAATTAAATAAAATAGTTTAGTTTATAGAAGAAACTTAATTATTATAATTAAAAGAATCTATAAAATTGAATATAATAAAAACTAAATACATTATTTAAAATATTTACATATAATAAAAAATGACATTAAATAAGATAATAAAATATTCCCCATATTTATCACTTTTAGGTTTATTAATAATATTTAAACCTGAAACTTTTATCATGTTCTGAAAAATCGCTTTTGTATGATTATTGATAATTATGTTATCTAGACCACTTAGAGATATTTTTCCAAAGATTAAAGTTTTGAATAAAATTGTTTCTCATAGAAAAGAATTATGAATAATTGTATGATGTTTTGCTATAGCTCATTCAATTTGATATTTTTTTGATACTAAAGCTCCTTTTTTAATTTTGTTAAATAGTAATATTTGGTCTATAGATAGTTTTATGGCTTGGTGATTTGTTGCTTTTATTGTAGCAATTCCATTAACCTTAACTTCAAATATTTTTTCAATGATAAAAATGTGATGAAAAAATTGGAAAAGATTACAGTATCTTGCATATGTTATGTTTATTGCTACAATAATTCATATTGCACTTATAAATCCTTCAAAAACTATCCCTATGAGTATAATAACTATATTATATATATGAATTTTGATTTACTCATTTTATTTAAATAAAATTAAAAAATAATTATGATTAAAAATAAGTTATTATTATCATTTATTATTATTTGGATATTATTTAATTTAACTAGTTGTAATTCTGATAAAAAATTAAATAATGTTTCCATTGAAGATAATTCTATTAAACCTATTAAAGTTACAAATACAGAAATTATAAAAAATACAGGAATAAATAAAAAACTAACGATTAATGAAAAATGTATTGGTTGTTGAAGGTGTGCTAGGATTGCACCCAATAACTTTGTTATGAATTTTAAAATTTTTAAAGCTGAAGTTATAAGTCAAAAAAATATAGATTCAAAAGAAATTCAATATTCAGTTGATACTTGCCCAACTGACTCAATACATATAGGATAGGATTAATATTTGAAACTTTAGTTTATACTCTATTAATAAAGATAAAAATTAATTATTCTTATTTCTCAAATTTAACTGTATCTTTGTTATCATCTTCAAATGAATTCATATCAACTATTATTATATCAGTTAATGCTGTAATTTTATGAACGATATATGGATTAACTTTAAACATTACTGGTTTTTTATATACATCTTTATATTCCTCTCACGATTTTATATTTATAAAATGAATTTCACATTCTCAATCAAATATTATAAAAATTTCAGGATTCTTAAATTTTATTTTTCATGTATGATAATGATTTCAACTTACAGTTCATTTTTTTCTTTTTATTAATAGCATCCTATCAGAATTTCTATTTTGAAATTCATAAATCGGTCATTTATTTGATTCCTTAACTAAATTTAAATCTATTATTTCTACTCATTTCATAATATATTGATAAGCTATAAACAATATATACACTATATTTTTTAATAATAAAAAAGCAAATTATATGGTCTATCAGGCTTGAGCTAAGTTCATTGTCTAGTTTAAAATAGATATAATTTTATATACCCCCAATTAATAGCAAAAAAATTAAATTATTTAAGTTCTATCAAAGAAAAATCTACTCAATTGTAATCTTGTCATGCATTTACATAAATTAAATAATCTCATCTTTTTTCAAAATAACTTATAGAATATGATGTTCAATAATATCAACAATCAGCAATATCACGATTATCACGATTATCACGAACATCTCAATTAGGTCAAAGGTCTCTATGTATAGTTGATTTATAATCTCAATATGCTCAAATTGAATAAGTTGTATTAGTAGTGAAAGATATATAATTATCTAGCCTTACAAATGACTGACATTTTCATATATACTTTTCCTCAAGAATTTTAGTATTTATAAAATCTTCAACTTCTTCCCCCTCATTCATTTTAAAACTCTCAATATATTTAATCTTATTTCAAGAATTTCATATATAATAAACAGAATTATCATCTATTTTTATATTAGGTAAAGTTACTAAAACTCTAAAATCATTATTCTCTAATATTTTCACTTTTGAATCAAAATACATTATTAAATCTCAATAAGATAAATATCTATATATCTTAATTAAAGCATATTCCTTAAATGATTTTAATTTATAATCTTTAAAGTTATGAATACTATTTAATTCTTTTTCATCTTTTAATAATAATTTTTCAACTCTTATAATTAATTTTGATTTTAATAATTCTTCATTTTTACTTTTTTCTATAATTTTTCATATTTTTTGTTCTAATTCATAGATTTTAAAATCATCATCTATATTTCTTTCATATTCAGCTAAAACATTTGGATAACTAGATATTACTAATACTAAAAATAATATTAGTTTGATTAAATATTTTTTCATGATTTTTTGTTTAATAAATTTTTCACAATAATAATAACTTATTCAACAAATGCAAAAAATTACTTTATGAGGCAATCGTGGAGTCAAACTATATTAATCCCTATTTTAAAAAAACTCTATTTTTCATAAAAACACTTAAAAATCATATACGATAAAAACGGCTAAAATAGCCGTTTTTATATTCAATTTTATTTGGAGACACTTGATATTGATGTAAGTGAACTTTTTGAAAATATGAAATTAACAGTTTCATAGCTTTTTCAAATTTAAATCAAATCATAATTAATTATTAATTACTTTTAAAAATTCCTTAACATTAATTAAGGTATCCAATTTTCAAGCCATTTTAATATCAAAAAATCAAATTTCAACACATTCATCACTTTGAATAAAATTTAAATCTTTTACTTTTACTTCATAAAAAATATTAGCAATCCAAGGTCTTGTTTTACTTATAGGTTTATTTGCAGTAATGAAATATTTAGGTTTATTATTTATTGAAGTAACAGTTAATCACATTTCTTCCTTTAATTCTCTTTTTAAACAAATATCTATTCCTTCTCAATGATCTAATCAACCTCCTGGAAAATCCCAAGTTCAATTATCTTCCTTACATAAAAGAAATTCTCATTTTTCATTATAAATTAATGCTTTAGCACTAATTCTATACCAAGATTGCTTAATTTTCATAATTTTTGAATTATAAAATATGATTTAATAATAATAATATTTCTTTAAAAAGATAATTTTAATATGCAACTAGTCTCTAATTAACTAAAATGGCATAACTTTTTTCAAAATAAAAGTCTATTTTTAGCTTGACAAAGCTAAGGATACTATAGTTAGAGTTAATTAATATTATTAACTCTAATTATTATGAAAATAGATATACTTAAACATACAATTATAAATACTGTCAAGAGTGTGACATTTTGAATAAAGAAACCAGATATAAAATTTTTCAAAACTACACTTGAAAATATGCTTGAATATAAAACAACAGTATTAAGTCATCTATGAAATACTGATTTAATACCAACAAAGGAGTTAAAAAACTACTATTAAGACACTTATGAAAAGAAATATGGTCTAATTTATGAGAAAAAATAGAAACAATATAACATATAATAAAAATTGTTATTTAAAAACTAATATATATGAAAATTAAAATTATATTTTTGTATAAATTATATTTTAGATAGAATTAAAAGAATTAAATTTAATTCTAATTTAAAAAAATATGGAAAATAACTCAAATATTCTTAAAAAAGCAAAAAATATAGTTTTATTATCAAATGAAAATTGGATAGTAAGAAATGAAGAAAGTGATATAGTAAACTTGTTATATAAAAAAGAATGAGAAAAAGCCTCTTGTTGAACATCATGTTGTCTAGGGTGTTTTTTCTTACCTGTTTGAATTATTTATGCAATATTATGATGAAAAAATGCTGTGAAAAAACAGGTTAATGTTCATGAAATGAATTGAGAAATAACAATAACATGAGATTCTACTTTTTTAATAAAAATATATGAATTATTAAAAAAATCAGAAATTTGATATAATGTAAAAGAAAATGATGCTTTAATCAAGGCAAGGAAATCTAAAATGATATCTAATATATTAATTGTTATTTTAATAATAACTATTATTTTAATAATTGTTAATTCTTAAAAATGTGTAAATACTGTATAAATAAATCACTTTTATTGATTGATTATTATCAAAAACACTTATCTCCTGATCATTCTAGCTGGTCAAAAGATTATTATCCAGCCTGATATTGTAAATATATTCCAACTTGTTCTGAATATACAAAATTATCAATTAATAAATATTGATTTATAAAATGATGGTTTAAATGAATATGGCTAATATTAAGATGTAATCCTTTTTCAAAAGGTTGAAATGATTTACCTTAAATATATTAAAATTTCAAACACAATAAAAACGGCTAAAATAGCCGTTTTTATCTTTAATTTTATTTGGAGGTGATTAATGTAGTGATTATCGAACTTTGAGGGAAATTTTAGATAAATTAAAATTCTAATTTCATTAACTCAAATTTAAGCAATGTAAAAGTTAAATACTTATCATTAACACTTTTTGGTAATGCAATGTCAGCTGGATATTTAATTAATAAATCAGAAATTCTTTTTTCAATTTTAGCAATAATATATTCATTCACTTTTTCTTTATCAGAATCAGAGAATTTAGCTAATTTATTTTCATATTTATAAACAGCTTTATTTATAACTTTTTGAAATTTACTTTCAAGTCTAGTTTGAATAGTCTTATAAAAATTTTCATCATTTGTTCATAACTCCTTTTTAGCTTTACATTCTCATTCATAATTAACTTCTGTTTTTGCAGCTTTTTCAGCTCAACATCTATTACTATATGTCTTTCAATCTACTCAACAAACTGGAACGTATTCCATGGTACAGGCTACAGGATTATCTATACTTGTTGTTGTTATCATTAATGATCTAGTTGTCATTATATTATCTTTAAATTTAACACAATTCCATTCTACTTTATGGTCTTCACAAAACATTTCAGTTCATCACATCACCTTTCAGTTTTTCATAAAATATGTATTACAACCATCTGTAGCAGTTTCACAAACTGAACCTTTTGCTTCTTCAAAATCTGTTATATTATCATATACTCTATATTCTGCATTAACTCATGCAAATAAAAATAAAGATAATATTAGTGTGAAAATAATTTTTTTTACTCCAAGGGTACTTCATACTGGACGCATAATATATATAATTAGTATTTAAAATATTGTAGCTTATTAGCTGACACTTATTAATACGATATAAATTTAAAAAGGTGACAATTTATTTATATTTTCTTATAATATTTAATATTTCTTCTATTATTTTATTATCTAACCCCAAATTTTCTAGATAAGTTCTCAATTCTGTAAATAAATCAGTATTTTCAACTAAAGCTTCTTCCGTCATCACACTTACTTCTTCAACTGACTCAGTACTTATTTCCATAATTCATATTTCAAATCATGTAGGCATAGCTCTTTGTGCAACAGGTTCTTGTATTTGCTCTATTCATACTAATTCAATATTTTCTGTTTCATCAATATTAAATAAACCTAAGTTAATTCAAAATATTCAAATCATAGAATAAACTGTAATTCATCAAAAAAGAAAAGATATCAAAAGTTTCAGAGTGTTATTTTTACTATTCACATATATTTTTGATTTTCCTTTTAATTCTAATAATAATTTTTCTTTTAGTTGTTCTTTAAATTTAGATGAGATATTTATATCAGGTTTCATATTAATAATATCTTCTAATATATTTTCTAATTTTACTCTATCTGCATTCAATTCAGGCTCAAGTGATATTATTTCATCTATAATTTCCTTTTTATTAATTTTCATATTTTAAATTATAAATAATAAAATAAGTAAAACAGTTGTAATATCTGCATTTATACTTTTCATATTCCTTGAAAATATTTGCTTACAATTATCTACACTTTTTCAAGTTATTTCTGAAATCTCTTTATAACTCAAATTTTCCCAAAGTCTCATGATTAATATATCTCTATGTTCTTGTTTTAAACCCTTTATATATTCAAATACTTCTTTAACCTTATCTTTATCATCTATATGTTTTCAAACATCATCATAAGCTCACAAATCATATAAATCTTCTATATTTAGTTCTTCTTTCTTTGTTTTATAAAAATCAATTATATTATTATAAGCAACTTTATAAATCCAACTATTAAAAGTATATTTTCCAGAAACATCAATCAAATCTATTTTATTAAGCACCTTAAAAAAGGTATCACTTGTCAGATCTTCTGATACCTCTTTGTTATAAGTTTTTAAATAAATAGAGTTATAAATTTTATCTACATATCTATCATACAAAATTCAAAAATCATCAGAATCTCATTCTTGACATTTTTTAATAATTTCTAGATCATTCATATTATCTATTACGATTAATATTTAAAAAAGTGACAGTTTATATTAGACTGTTTTTCTTGTTTTGTTTCAAATATATGTACTTGATATCGAGATTATTGAACTTTGAGGAAAATTTTTGATAAAATTTAAACTATTTTTTATATTTTATTCATTCTAATAAGCAAATTATATATTCTTTAGTATATGATACTTTTTTATTTCATCATAGTTTTCAAATTAATCAATTTTTTGAGACAGGAAGTAAATATCATTTTTCTTCTCAGTTCTTTTTATTCCAATTCTTGGCATAAATATGCCGTCTTTTACTTAATACATCTTCTTTAAATTCTCCGTTGCTCCACATTTTTTGTAATTCCACTTTATTAACTTCTATTTTTTCCTTATATTCTCTTCATTCTAATAAACAGATTATATATTTTTTAGTATATGATATTTTTTTGTCTCATCATAGTATTCTAATCAATCACCCTATTGAAACAGGAATCAAATATCATTTTTCTTCTCAATTATTCTCATTCCAATTCTTAGCATAAACATTCCATTTACTAAAAAAAAATATATCTTCTTGTAATTCTCATTTTTCAAACATTTCATGTAATTCTTCTTTATAAATTTTTCTTTTTTTCTCATATTCTCTTCATTCCAATAAACAAGCTATATATTCTTTAGCTAATGATACTTTACTATTTCATCATAGTATTCTAATCAATACTAATACAGAAGCAGGAAGTAAATATCATTTTTTTTCTCAGTTCTTCTCATTCCAATTCTTAGCATAAATATTCCATTTTTTACTTAATATTTCTTTCTGCAATTCTCATTTGCTCCACATATTTTGTAATTCTTCTTTGCTAGCTTGTTTTTTTTCTTTATCTAATTTTTCTTCAATCTCATTAACTATTGGTTTTTCTTTTAACTGTAAATTTAATTTGTTATTTAATGCAATTCCTAATTTTTTTTCAAAGGTTTGTTTTCTATATATCACCTTCAAAGGTTTCATTTTTCAAATCATTTCTCATTTTTCTACCTCTTTAAATGCAAAAGGTAATATAATTCAGTCATATATAAATGTAGCTTGTCATACTTCGTCACAAATAAGCACAGTTTTTTGATTATCTTGATTTTGTAAATGAAATATTTTATACGGAATGTGTCTCATCCTATTTGAATTAATTTTTTCTTCATATTGTCTAATTTCTCAAGCATCATATCACATTTTATACAATACCCTTATAAAAATTTTTTCCTTTTGAATAGTTTTGATTACTAATTTTTCTTTTTTAATTCAATTACGATTAATACAAGATTTTTTTGTTCCAAATATTTTATGAATCAGTTTTATATTTCTATATTTTAATTCTTGAAACAAAGAACCAATTAACTTATCTAAAATATCATCAATACTAATATATTCTGTATCAATTTTATTTAGTTTTAGATATCTTTGAAATACTTTTTCTTTTTCTAATGCTGTTCTAGGCTTTCTATCTCATATTATCATTCATACTCTTTCTTCTATTTCAAAAAGAATATCTAATGCTTTTTTTTCTAAGATATTTTTATCATTTTCATTTGATAACAATTTATATATTTTTTGAATATCTCATTCAATATTTTGTAGTTCTTGTTTTTTATTCATATAATTCTAATTAAATTATACTTTATTTTACTATATAGGTATTTAAGAAAAAGTAAAACAAATTAAAACAAGCATTAAATAAATTAGAACCCAAATTAATCAAGTTAATATAGATAACCCAAATCTAACAAATTCCTTACTTATTATAAAACAAAATATAAATTATTTAAATTAATATTTCCATCTATAATGCCCCATAATTTCACTTACATTTTCATCCCAATAAACTAACCAATCATCTTCTCTTGGGAATGGAGCCGAATTATGAATAATATACGGGACTCATTCTTTATTTCTTTTATTACTTATAATTGCTGTATGATTTTTTGGTTTATCAAAAGTAACTATATCTCAGGGTTGCCAATGTTTTAAATTTTCTATATTTCAGGGAATGATTTCAATAGTTAATGAAGTAGTTTTTCTTTGCATGAAAACATCAAGATTTGGAACTCTTCTAAAATCTATATTTGGATCAGGTTTTCATTCTACCCTTTTATATTTAGAAATATTATTTTTAATATCATTGTCTATTAAACTTTTTAAATCTATTCATGCATTCATAAAAGCTCTCCAAATTACATCAGTACAAACTCATTCGTTTTCAGGTGGAAAACCTCAAGTATAATAAGCACTTTTATAATTAGTTTTATTGTTTACTTCATTTCTAGCTCACTCTAAAATATCATCTATATCATTGATTCAATCTTTATCAATATCACTTGTAACAATGATATTTTTTACTTTTAAGTATGACTTAAGCTTTACTTGAACATAACTATAAACTAATATTATAATTATTACTAAAAAACTGATTAAAATTTTTAATGGTTTCATTTAATTTAAAATTATTTAATACTAATCTCTTCTTGAGGTTTATTCATATCTATTTATTTTCATAAATTTTATTTTATTAATATTCTCAAACTAAATAATTATTATTATTTTCTAAAACTACTTCACTACTATTCCAAGTGTGCTTTAAATTATAATAATATTTAAAAATCCTATTTAAGGCTACTGATCAATTTTTATTAAAAACTTTATTCCACGGAACGAGTTTTCTTTGAGCAGAAACGGTTTCAGCTACCCAAACACCATTTTCATCAAAACTATATGCAGCAACTATATGTGGAACTTGTTTATAAGCTTTATATTTATAAGAATAATATTCAAGCATATAACTTATAGCAACTGGTTCTCAAGCTTGTAGTGAAGATATTAATGTATCTATATTATAATATCTACTTTTATCAATATGAGAATAATCGTCGAACTTATCCATTGTATAATAATTCCATAAGCTAGATGGTTTTTTTCAAATATCTTTTTCTATTTTTGGAATATAAATTCAGATTCAATCTTTATACTTTAAAATATTTCTAACTGAAAAAGCATAACATCAATTAAGAGTTTGTCATTTTAATGGAAAATAATAATTTGTAGAAAGGTATGCTTTATATCAAGCTTTTATATAATCTTGTGGATTTGAATAATACTTTCTCAAACTTTTGTTCATTATTTTTGAGGCATATTTCAAATAAGTTCATTTTAAAAATAATGTCTTTTCATCTGCTTCTCTTTCACAAATTTTATGATATTTACAATTTTGAAGTGAAAACATTATTCTAAGTCTACTCATAACGATAAAAAATGTTTTTTTACTCATAGTATCATTTGGATTGAAATACTCATTTTTAGAAAATGATCATAATCCAGCAAAATAACTAAGTTTTTTTCAAAAATCTGAATTTAAATCTATATCTTTAAATATTTTAGAATTATCAAGCTTAGCGAAATTAGTCATATCAATTACAATTCACCTATCTTTTTTATAATCTGGATACCATTTATAAAGAGTTTCTACAAAATCTTTTCTTGTAATCTCTTGATTTAAATTTTGAATATTTATATTGTATTTTTGTACAAAATCTTGTGATCAAATTTCAAGTTTATAATTTGCTTGAGTTAATTGAAAAAAAGAAAAAAAGATTATTGTAATAAGTAGAAGTTTTTTCATAAATTTGATTTTAAAAATAATAATTTAAATATACTCAAAATTTATCATTTTAAAAGATAATTAATTCGATCATTAAATACTACTGAATCAGCCATTCAAACAAATCATAAATTAGTATTAACTGACTTTAGTATATTAACACTGTCTGATAAATTTTCTAGCATAATAAATTATTAGTTTATAATTTTACTATTTTTTCCATTTTTTCTAAATTTTTTCATTTATAAAATATCTTAACTTGCTTATCTGTCATTAATTCAAAATCAACAATCTCTCTATAATCGTCATCTGCAATTAAATTATCCGTATTTCTAAATAATATTTTTTGATTATCATTTATTTTATCAACGAATAAAACCCCTCAATCATTTCATCTCCATCATTTAAATAAAATAAATATTCAACTTTTTCAATTTTCTATTCTAAATATCTCATCTAAAGAAACTCATATTTGATAAATTTTATTATTTTGTGACTCAAATAATATTTTATAAATTGATTCATATCAACCTTTATTAATAGTATAAAATATTTCATCTATTTTTGATATTGATAAAGTTTTATAATAATTTTCTTTTAAACATTTTTGTCTTTCACTTTCTCATAAAGATTCCCAAATATTTTGCTTCCAATTATCAATTCAATTATTTCAAACCTCAATAAGTTCTTCCGTAAGTTTATCACATCATTCATCCCATATAAATGGAATAATTTTTGATGTATGTAACCAAGAATAAATTTCATTTCAATTATATATTAATATAGAATTATCCATATTTTGTTTTAGTATAAATCAATTTCATAAATCTTTCTTTGATTCATTTTTTTCTTCTTTAACTATTCAAGTACCAATTTGTTCTTGAATTTTAATTCTTTCTTCATTCCTAACTATATTATTTTCACCACAAGAAACTAATACAAGCATTAAAAGAATCAATCAAATGATTTTTTTCATAAAGATATAATTATTAAATAATTAATTAATAGTGTAATTATTAATATATATATTTCAATATTTAAATATATACTACTCTTTTCTCGAACTTTTTATATAATAAAAACGGCTCAATAAGCCGTTTTTATCTTTAATTTTATTTGGAGGTGCCATCGGGGTTCGAACCCGAGTAAACGGTGTTGCAGACCGGTGTATAACCACTCTACCATGG
>JASFZI010000098.1:0-39251 GCA_045107135.1 Candidatus Altimarinota bacterium | reverse complement strand
CCCATTGATGCAGACAATCAAATTGAAACAGTTGTCACTGGGCAAGAGATATATTGTATAGTATCATATATAGCTAATCATGCTGTAACATGTCAACCAGGAGTATTAACATACATTATGATTGGTCATTTTGGATCCTGTTTTTCAAGAAATAATAATTGTGCTATAACAGTATTTGCTACTGTACTATTAATTGCGTCTCATAAAAATATAATTCTATCTTCCAATAACCTAGAATATATATCATAAGCTCTTTCTCAGTTAGGTCATTTATCAATAACAGTAGGAATCAAAGTTGATTCAATTTCTTTTGCTTGTCAGTAAATCATAGGTTATTTTTTTATAAATTAAGTACTATATTTATATATTAACAAATAATGATGAAAAAAGCTATTTAAAGTTATATTTTTGACTTTACAAATGCTGAAAACTATTTAAACTGTAAATAACATATTACTTATTTAATGACAAAACATGATCGTTATTACAAGATTTGCTCCTAGTCCTACATGATATTTACATATTTGAAGCTTAAGGACAGTACTTTACAATTATTTATTTGCAAAAAAAAATAATGGTAAGTTTATGCTTAGAGTTGAGGATACTGACAGAACAAGATTAGTTGAATGAAGTATTGAAAATATGCTAAAAGTATTAGCTTCTGTTTGATTAATTCCAGACGAATGACCTAATAACCCCTGAGATAAAGGGCCTTATTATCAGTCAGAAAGGCTTGAAATTTACAGAAAATATATTGATGAATTATTGGAAAAAGATAAAGCATATTATTGTTTTTGTAGTAGTGAAAGATTAACTGAATTAAGAGAAGAACAAAGAAGTTTATGATTACCTACAAAATATGACAAAAAATGTAGATATTTATCTAAAGATGAAATTAAAGAAAAACTAGATTCTTGATCAAATTATACTGTAAGATTAAAAGTGCCTGAAAATATTATTATTGAATTTGATGATGTAGTAAAGGGAAGAATAAAGGTGCCTTCAAAAGATGTTGATGAACAAGTATTATTAAAAACAGACTGATTTCCTACATACCATTTAGCTAATGTGGTTGATGACCATTTAATGTGAGTAACTCATGTTATTAGATGAGATGAATGGACTCCAAGCACTCCAAAACATATAATAATGTATGATTATTTTTGATGGGAAGCACCAATTTTTGCTCATATTCCATTATTACTATGAAATGATAAGAAAAAATTATCAAAAAGAACATGAGATGTTGCTGTAGAAAAATATATTGAAAAATGATATTTAACAGAAGCATTAATTAATTATATTTCTTTACTATGATGGAATCCAAAGACAACTGAGGAATTTTTTACTATGAACGAATTAATTGAAAGATTTGATTTAAATCATGTTCATAAAGCGTGAGCTATTTTTGATGTTGATAGATTAAACTTCTTTAATAGTCATTATTTAAAAACCCTTGATACTGAATATCTTTTTGATAAATTAATAGTTTATCTTTCAAAATATGATAAAAAATTTTATGACGAAATAACATCATTTCCAGAAGATTATAACAAAAAAATATTTAATGAATTAAAAACTAGAATCAAGTACTTTTCTGAATACAAAGAATTTACAAGCTTTTTTTACTCTGACTCAAAAGTCCCAGAAAAAAGTATGATAATGAACGAGAAAATGAAGATAGTTGATTTAGATATAGTTAAAACCGCTCTTAATATTTCACTTGATATATTAAAAAATAAATGATCTGATTTTGATTCCATTGATGAAATAAAAAATATCTTTATAGAAAAGATAAAGGAGGCTTGAATGAAAAATGGTCAGGTTTTATGGCCAGTAAGATGTGCATTAAGCTGAGAAAGATTTTCTCCATGAGCTTTAGAATTGATTTATATACTATGAACAGATAAATCAATATCAAGAATACAAAATGTATTAGATAATTATTAAGATATTTGTCAATACTTTATATTAAATACTGACTTGATATATATCATAGCTTATGTTAGAATAATTGTGTAAATTAAATTATAATTTTAGAAGAATGAATTACCAATCATTAAAATGAATGATAGAATCATTAATAAAGTCTTATAGGTGTCCTGAATGTACCTCATGAGTTACAGACGTTAATATAGATATTATTTGAGCAGCTTGATCTACAATTAACATAGATATTGAGTGTTCTAAATGCTGAAAACATTCTATGGTTAAAACAGAAGTTCTATCTATAGATTTAAATAATAAGAATATTTCTTTAGAGAATATTCAAAAATTGAAAAATTCATTAGCTTTAAAAGATTGAAAAATTCTTAATACACAAAAAATTATCAATGATACAGAAATAGTTGACTTGAATAAAAATTTAAGAAAAAATAAATTAAATGTTTCAGATCTGCTATGAGATAACAAATAATCTTGATTCTTTAAAAAAATAAAGTATATTTAACTAAATATACTTTATTTTTTATTATAAGATATGATTAGAAAACTTCTTTTGTCAATTCTTATATTCTTTACTGTCTATATTTTGCTGATTTTTAAAGCTCCTATTGTAGCTTGAGCTATTGAAAAGGTTCTTTGAATAAAATGATTTAATGAGTTTATTTTATGATTTAAATCAACATTTGATGATACAGTTACTGATATCCCAACAAAAGCTGAGTTAAGAAATGCATATGATGCTATTCATAGCTGAGCACTAAACTTCAAAGAAAACTTTGATATTTGAGTTGATTATACAAAAAAACAAATTGATGAAATTAGAGAAACATTATCATGAGCAGAAGATACATTTAATAATGTTAAAGATTGATATGAAAACATAAAAGAATACATAGATACAAACTCGTGAGTGATTCAAGATGTTAGGGATACTATTGAAGCTTTTTCATGAATTACTGAAAAACTAACAAATTCTGGAACAACTGATGGTATTCAAAATACAATTGATACTTTTTCAGAAATTAGAGACAATCTAATAGGGACTTGAATCATTGATGAAACAACAAATACATGAGCAACAGATTAATTTATTTTTACACTTATACATATGATTTTATCAGATTCAGAAATAAGAAAAAGACTTAAAAATTGAGAAATTTGAATGGTTTCACATTGAAACTATGATATTAATGAACAAGTTTGACCAGCTAGCTTAGATTTTAGATTATGAAACACATTCAAAATATATAGAACAAACAAATTAACATATATTGATTCAAAAAAATGAGTCGGTATTGATAACGTAGAAATTGTAACTAGAAAAGACTGAGAAAGATTTATTCTGCACCCTTGAGACTTTGTTTTGTGAACTACATTAGAAACAATTAAAGTTCCATATGATTTGGTTGCTAGGTGTGAATGAAGGAGTTCTATATGAAGACTTTGAGTTATTATTCATTCAACAGCTTGATTTGTTGATCCATGATTTGAAGGAACTATTACATTGGAAATGACAAATATTAATGAATTACCAATAGTTTTATATCCTTGAATGAGAATAGGTCAATATGCATTTGAAACAATTCTTTGAACTGTTGAAAATACTTATGATAAAAGAAAATGAAGTAAATATATGAATCAAGTATTACCTGAAGAAAGTAGAATTTTTAAGGATTTATATTAAAATTCTACAGATTTAAAAATAAATATTAAAAGTGAAAAAATATTATATTCAAACATTTTGATGTGCAATGAACCAGGCTGATAGTGAAAAAATCAATATGATTTTACTACAGTCTGGTTTTATCATGATTAATGACTGGAAACAAGCTGATTTGGTTATTTTCAATACATGTTCTGTAAGACAAAAATGAGAAGATAGAGTTTTTTGATTTCTAAAAAAAATTAATTTAGAAAACACTAATAATAATAAAAAAATTATTGTGTGAATAACATGATGTATGGTTAGAAAAACATGATTAAGTTGAAAATACCTAAATAACTACAAAAGAGACAAGAACAAAGCAAAAAATATAACAGTTACAAAAGAAAAAAAAGCAATTTATAATAATGATGATAAACTTTTCCCGAGAGCAAATTGAAAACTAGATTTTGTACTAAGAATAGAGGATACAAATTATTTACCACATATTTTAACACAAATAACATGAGAATATATTTGAATAGATCATAAATTTAGTGATTATTTAAAGGCAAAACAATTAAGGGAAAATCCTGCTCAGGCAATTATAATTATTCAAACATGATGTGATAACTACTGTACTTATTGTATAGTTCCATATACCAGATGAAAGGAGAAATCTAGACAAATAGAAGATATTGTATCTGAAGCTAAAGAGGCAGTAAAAAATTGAGCAAAAGAAATAACTCTTGTCTGACAAAATGTGAATTCATACTGAAAACAATGGATAAATAAAAAATTTTGGAATGAAGAGAAATGAAAATGGAATGATTGATTATGAAAATCACCTTTTAGACAATTATTAGATGAAATAAATAAGATTGAATGACTTGATAGGATTAGGTTTACCTCATCTAATCCACATGATATGACTCAAGATATTCTGGATGCACATTTTGAGCTAGATAAAATGTGTAATTATTTACACTTTGCTTTGCAATCATGATCTGATGAAATGCTTAAAAAAATGAATAGAAGGCACAAATATTCTGATTTTAAAAAAATGGTATCTTACTTAAGATCAAAAGACCCTCTATTTTCAATTTCTACTGATATTATAATTTGATTTTCATGAGAAACAGATGAAATGTTTCAAAAAACTATTAAATCTTTTAAAGAATGTAATTTCGATTTTACATTTAATGCTAGGTACTCAGTCAGAAAATGAACTATTGCATCTAAAATTTTTCCTGACGATATATCAAATGAGTTAAAAGCAGAAAGATGGCATATTTTAAATAATCAATTACTTAAAAATGTAAAATCTAGAAATCAATTAATGCTAAATAGACAAGAAGAAGTACTTATAGCATGAGAAAAAGATAATAAATTCTATTGAAGAACAAGAAACTTTAAAGAAGTCCGTTTTTCAAAAAAAGAATGAATTAAAATTTGAGATCTTGTGAAAGTAAAAATTACTAAACTAGATAAATATGCATTATTATGAAAATTATTATAATTTTTTATCTTAATCTTAGTTTAAAAATTTCTCTTCAAACTAACTGTTTTTCTCTTTTATATAATAAACTTCAAGCTTTTGTTGGATCTAATTCTAATCAAACAGGGAACAAGTCGTCAATAATACAATATTTTTTAATTACATCATATATTTCACTAAAATATATGTATTTTCACTTCATTTCCCAAAAAGGAAAGCACATTATTAAGTTTCACTTATAGTTAATTTTAGTTAATCATTCGAAATATCTATTATATAACTCAATTAATGATTTTTTTTGCTTATCAATTCTCTCATGTGAAATGTTTTTCTGAGTCATTATTTCACCTAGGTATCATTCTGTTACAATTGAATCAATATTTTTTTCTAATAATATTTCAGATTCATCGATGAATTTAGCATTTAATTTAATAATTTTTGAATCATCTAATGATAAATTATTAGTCTCAATAAAACTATTAATATTATTAGATGTTTTTTCAATCATTCTATCACTTAAATCACTTCCATATACCTTTTTATTTCACATTAAAATGGATTCAATAAGAATTGTTCATAATCATACAAATGGATCATAAACAACCTCTCATCAAGCTAAATTTAACATCATTTGACATAATTTTGGTGGAAGCATACCTGTTTGCATGTCTCTATCTTTAGAATAATCTCTTTTTGAATATTCATTTATATTTTGTACCCATATTCATATTCAAAAATAAACATTATCACTTGTATATAAATAATTAAAATCCGTTTTTTTGAAAATTAATTTTTCTCAAGTTATTTGTGCAGAATTTAGGTTTTTAAAATCTTTATTTATAAATCTAGAAGAAATTTTATTTGCTTTTAATTCTTTTTTCTGAGAAATTAATATTTTTTTAAGATTTATTTTTTTTCAGAAAACACTTAATCAATATTTAAATTTTCATTCACTTTTAAGTGCTTCCTTAGTTATATTTGAAATCCATTCATTTTCGATTTCACACTCACAAATTTTTACTATTTTTATTGTTCATCAAAGATTATTGGCCTTTTCCAATATTTTTTCCTCTGTAACATTATCTAATATAAGAAAATTAGTATCAAAATTGACAGTTTTTCATTCTGGAAAAACTGACAAAATTTCAGCAATACTTAACTTATATTCTCTACCTAATTGAAATCAAATCATTATTAAAATATTATAGTCATAATTTTTCTACCATTTCACTTGCAAAATCCTCAATTGATTGATCAGCATTTACTGAAATCACTTTTCATTCTTCTTTTTGTTTTTTTGCAATTGGAAGAGTATTATTCATAAACTCCTCAATTCTTTTTAAAATTGCTTCTACATTATCATCCTTTCTTTTTATTAATATTTTTCATGTAGAAGGATCATTAATAGTTCATGAAGGGAATGTTTCTCAAGAAGTAGGATTATACATTCTTCATAATAATCTATCAATTGCTTTTTCTTTTGATAATTCAAAAAAAACAACTTTATAATCTGTAATTATTTCTTCAAATGATTTTTTATTTCATTCGTTTCTAATAAAACCATCCAAAATAAGATTTTCATTTGTTTGTTTTTCTAGTATTTCTTTCATTACGTCTCATACAATTTCCGGACGAACTAGATTTCAAGCTTCTATTATTCATTTTATTTTATTTCATAATTCATTTCCTGAAGCAATAATATTTCTAAGCTCCTGTCCCATTTCAAGCAATGTAAAACCATACTTTTCAACTAATAATCTTGCTTGTGTTCATTTTCAACATCCTTGGATTCATGTAAATACTAATTTCATTTTTTATTTTGTTATATTTAAAATGTGAGAGTAATAAGCCGGATTTTGTATCTAGGTATCAATCTATCTAGGTTTATAGTCACCCATAAACTCAAGCTGAGTATCCTGCAATCAAACAATAGAGGAAATGAATAAGCTTGCAGGACCATTCCCATTGCATCACGTACAGTTTACCAATAACTTACATATTTGTAAGTATTCATCTGTAGCTAAATAAAATCTGACTAAAACAAGTTTAGTAGTAATAATACATAACACCTGATGACTTTTCATCTTTCTCCTATAAATAGGATAGTATAGTTTCTGTGGCACTAGTGGTTTTTAAGCTTTATTTATTATATACTTAAACCGAAGTTGTTATCTTCTACGCTTTCCTCATGATGTCCAGACTTTCCTCTCTCCCAATTTTATGGGACAGTAGATACCTACCCTCACTGCGACATTATATATAAAAAAGTCTTTTTTCCCAATTATTTTTGCATTAAATTTTTATTAAAAATTGTTTTATTAAAAATGTTAAAAACTAACTATTGTGTTCTACTTCAAGAGGCAGTACTTCTTTGTTTACATTTTTTAAACATCAAATGACGTCAAGCAAAAATATAATTTTGACTATTATTTTTATTCAGTTAAACTATTTGCAGTTAAAAAATGGTTAGCAGATGAAAATTTTAGGATATAGTGACGTTAGAAGAATTTACATTATAATATACATTTACCAAGCTAAAAATAAATGCAAAAACAATACAAACTTAAAAATATAGTAGTTAATATAATAGATAAATTAAAGAAACAAGACTTTTTGGTTTACTTTAGAAAAATGTCAATACTAGAGTTTAATGATAAAGAAATAGTCTTTTGAGTTGTATCTAGTTTTATGAAAGACAATCTAGAAGCAAAATTTTACAATGAGGTATTTGAAGCTTCTAAGATTGAGAATAAAGACTTAGAAAGAATTGTATTTAAAATTGATAATCAAATAGATAATCCATCTAATACAGATGTAATAGATTGTTCAACTTTTTATAAAGAAGCAACAAAATCTAAAAAATCTAAAAAATCGGCTGAATTATATAATATATCTGGAAAATCTAGGTCAAATATTAAATCTTTAAATGAGAGATATAATTTTGCTAATTTTGTTGTATGAGCTGATAATCAATTAGCATATTCAGCATGTGAAGCTGTATGTAGAAATCCAGGTAAATCTTATAATCCTTTATATATATATTGAGATGTTTGATTAGGTAAAACTCATTTATTAAGATCAGCATGAAATGATATTGCAAAAAAGTTTAAAGACAAAAATATAGTTTATACAACTGCTGATAAATTTATTACAGAATATGTTTCAGCTGTTAAAAAAAGAAGTATAGAAAGATTAAGAATGAAATATAGAGAAATGGATGTATTAATAATTGATGATGTTCAATTTTTAGCTAAAAAAGAACAGACTCAGAATGAATTATATAATATATTTAATATATTATATGAATCAAACAAACAAATAATAATATCTTGAGATAGAGCTCCTAAAGAATTAGAAAATTTAGAACCAAGACTTAGAAGTAGATTTGAATGGGGTATAACTGTTGATATATGAAGACCGGATTTTGAAACTAGACTTGCTATACTACAAGAAAAAGCTAGAGCTAAAGAATTTATGATTCCTCAAGATGTAGCTGAATTTATAGCAGCTAACGTTACTGAAAATGTAAGAGAATTAGAATGAGTTCTTAATCAAATGATTGCTGAATATGAATTAACATGAAATACTCCAACTCTTCCAAGAATAGCTGAAAAGCTTAAAAAACTTAGTTTTACTACTGATATTCTATGAAGTGTTAGAACTCCTCAAAAAACAACTATTAAAAGTTATGAAGATATTATAACTAAAGTGTGAGAACATTTCGGGATTGAAACTGAATGAATTTTATGAAGCAATAGAAAAAAAGAATTTATGATTCCTAGACAAGTATCAATGTACTTATTAAAAACAAAAATGCATTATACTTACCAAAGAATAGGTAATATATTTTCTTGAAGAAATCATGCAGCTGTTCTATATTCTTGTAAAAAACTAGAAAAATTAATTTCTAAAGATCAATGATTATTACATGAAGTAAACATTATTAGAGATAGTATGTGAATTTAATTTTCAAAAGACTACATTAAAAGTGAAGTGACCCCTATTTAGTGGAATACTAAAAAGAGAGTGATTTTGAATTAATTATTAAGTATTAGATGATTTCTGTAATTAACAGGAGTTATCTTTTTCTTTTCCATTGAGGTCTAAGTTATTATATATAGTTATCTATATAATCTTTAACTTCAATTATATTTCTTCATTATACAATGTGCTTTTTTATGATTCATTCTTTTTCAAGTATTATAAAGCTTCATAGTAATAGTTCTATATAAATATTTTCTTCTTCATTTTAAAACTAATTTTTTTTTAGTTTCATAATCATTTTCTTCTCTATTTTCTATAGTATTATAATACACTCTTAAGCACTTCTTAAACTAAAAAGTTATAATATAAATATATAAATTATATATTATAACTTTTTTACTATGAGAGATAAAATAATTTCGTGAATTATTTGAGCTATTATTTGATGAATAATAGTATTTTGATATTCTAGTTTTTTTACTGAGACTCAAAATAATAAATTTTGACCTAGTTGAGTGTGATTATGATGAGGTGGTTGACTTTGAATGAATTTTGATGTTTCAAATATGAGTGATGACCAATTAGAAAATATGGCTGAAAAATCTGGAATAACAGTAGATAAATTAAAAGAAAAGTTAGAATGATGAGAAAATATATGAAGTACTATAGAAAAACCAAATATGTGATGAAAAACAAATAGTTGATTAACTATGACAGGAAAACCTTTAGATGAAAAGTCTACTAATTTAGAATAATTTATTTAATTTAATGCAAAAAAAATGAGACCCCAATTTAACTTAAAATATTTTACATTTTGAATGCTTGTAATTTTAATTATAAATTATTCTACTTTTTTATGAACTACTGAAACTATTATAAATACTGTTTGATCTACTAGTTTAACTATAGAATTATGAGATATACAAAACTCAATAGAAGTTGTTTGAGATGCTGAACTTGTAGATGAACAAAGTTTAAGTTTTAATCAAGCTTGAACAATCACAACAGTTAATTTTAAAGCTTGAGATACAATTAGAAAATGAGAAACAATAGCTGAAATAGATAATAGTGATGCATATGATTCTATAGAAAATGCAAAAATATCTTTGCAAAATGCACAAATAAGTTTAAAACAACTTTATGAAGATGTAGATGAAAGTAAAATTATTCAAGCTAAAAATACTATTACAACTTCAGAAAATAGTTTAGAAAATTCTAAGGTAGAATTTAAAAATATAAAAATTACTCAAGAAAATTCTTTAAATAAATTACTTGAAGATATAGAAACTTCAAAAAAAGAATTAGCTAACTTAATAAAAGAAAAAGAAAATAGTTTAAGTGATACTACTTTAAATAAAAATAAAACAATTATTTCTATAGAAGATGATTTTAGAACAAATTTAGATGAAATAGAAAAAATAATTAAAGAATCTGATTATATAATGTGAGTTACAATTGAAAATAAAGATGAAAATGATGATTTTGAAAATTACCTATGAGCAAAAAATACTACAATAAAAAATGATGCTAAAAAATCTCTTTTAGAATCTATTAATTTATATAATAGTTTAAAAGTTTCTTTAGAAAATTACTATAATAGTTGAGGTAAAGAGAAAATAGAATGAATATTAAATGAATATTTAGTTATTTTTAATAAATTATATGAAACAACTGATTATATTTATAAAACTGCTGAAGTTAGTATTATTAGTATTTGATCATTAACTCAATCTGAAATTGATTCTATGAAAAATACTATGTCAACATATAGATCTAGTTCTTTAAATAAAGTAAGTTCAATTAAAAGTTCTATTAATACATTAAATACCTTAACTGATACAGAATTACTTTGAGATTCAAATGAAATAACTATAGAAAAACAAGCTATTAGCATTAAAAACTCAATTAAAAGTTATGATGAAACAGTGTCTAATTATAAATTAACTATTGAAGAAAAACAACAAAGTATAGAAAATAAAGTTGTTAGTTTAGATGTTGCTAAACTAAATTTAGAAGAATTAATAGAATGACCAACTGATGATAATATAACTAAAGCTAATAATACTATAAAACAAGCAAATATAAAACTATCTTCTGCTTATGAAAGTTTAGAAGATTATATGCTTCAAGCACCTTTTGATTGAGTTATTAGAAAAATAGATTATATGCCATGAGATAATCTTACAAATGATACTGATAAATATGTATATATAGAGAATCCAAACTTACTTGAAATAAGTGTAATGCTTGACCAAATAGATATAGTAACAGTTGAATTATGACAAGAAGCTATAGTAACTTTTGATACTTATTCTACCATTCCCGTAAAAGCTAAAATTAGTTCTATAGATACAACTCCAATTCAAAGCTCTTGAGTTGTATCATATGAAGTAAAACTTGTATTAGATGATCCAAATTTTGACAAAAAAATACTTTCTTGAATGACTTCAAATGTTGAAATTATAATTGAATCAAAAGAAAATATTTTAGTTATAAAAACTAGCGCATTGGTAGAAAAAAATTGAAAAAATTATTTAACAGTAGAGAAAAATTGAGAAGAAACTGAAATAGAAGTTGAAATATGAATCGCTTCATCTTGAATGACTGAAATTATTTCTTGAGTAAATGAATGAGATACTGTTATAGTTAAAGAATTTGTACCTAATACTTCTGAAGAAGAAACTAGTACTTCGTTATTTGGTGGTTGATGAGATAGAAGTGGTCCTCCTGGATGATTTTAATTTTAAATAAAAATTATGATAAAATTAGAGTGAATAAAAAAAGATTATAAAATGTGAGAGAATATAGTTCATGTTTTAAAATGAATTGATTTAGAAATAGAATCATGAGATTTTGTTTCTATAATGTGACCATCTTGAAGTTGAAAATCAACTTTGATGAATATTATTTGAATGTTAGATGTTGCTTCATTTTGAAAATATACTTTTGATTGAATGGAAATAACTTGAAAAAAAGAAGATGATTTATCAAAGATAAGAGGTAAGAATATATGATTTATATTTCAAAGTTATAATCTTATTTCAAGGATGCCAGTTATTAAACAAGTAATGCTTCCTTTAGCTTATGGTTGAGTTTCTAAAAAGGATAGAAAAAAACTTGCTATTGATGCTCTTACAAAAGTAGGTCTTGCGGATAAAATAAATAGTAATCCAAATGAATTATCAGGATGACAACAACAAAGAGTATCTATTGCTAGAGCTCTTGCTTTTAATCCTTGATTGATTTTAGCAGATGAACCAACATGAGCACTTGATACAAAAACATGAGATGAAATAATGAAGTTATTACAAAAATTAAATAAAGAGTGAACAACTATTGTTTTAATTACTCATGAACATGATATAGACGCTTATGCAAAAAAACATATTTGGATAAAGGATTGATTAATAACTAAAAAATAAAATGCTTTTTACAATAATTGAAAATATAATAAATTCTCTTGAATCTATAAAAGCTAATAAACTTAGATCAAGTTTAAGTATGCTATGAATAATTATTTGAGTGTCTTCTGTAATTATTTTATCAGCTATTTGAAATGGGGCAAGTCAAACTATTGTAGATAAGATAGAGGAAATGGGGACAAATGTCCTTACAATTTCTACTTGATGATGATATGGAAGAAGTAGTGATAGATCTACAGCTACAAATATATTAAATGCAAATTTAGTATCTGAATTAAAAAATAATATTGATTGAGTAGATTGATTTTTACCTATTATTACTACAAACTGACAACTTGTTTATAAGGCTAATGATATGAGTGCATCTGTTTATTGAATAGATAATAATTATTTAAATGTAAAAAATATTTTAGTTGAATATGGTTCAAGTATAACTCAAACTCATATTAATAAATTACAAAAAGTTGCAGTTATATGACAAGATATAGTAAGTGAACTTTTTGAGTGAGGAAATCCAGTTTGAGAAAAAATAAAAATGTGAAATAATATTTTTGAAGTTGTTTGAGTTATAGAAGAGAATTCTACACTAGACTCATATATTTTTATACCACTTTCAACTGCTTCTATTAGAGTTACATGACAAAAATATTATTCTCAAATAGTAGTGATTATAACTGATGCTGATAATGTTGATTCTAAGGAAGAAGAAATAGATATTTTAATGCAAGAATTTTTAGAAGTAGATGATACAGATAATCTACCATATAATATTAGAAATCAATCTGAAATGCTTGAGAGTATGAGTTCTATTACTGAAACTCTAACAATGCTTTTAGCTTGAATTGCATGAATATCACTTCTAGTATGATGAATATGAGTAATGAATATAATGCTTGTTTCAGTTACAGAAAGAACAAAAGAAATTGGTATTAGAAAAGCTATTTGAGCAGGGAAATCAGATATTTTATTACAGTTTTTAACTGAAGCATCAAGCTTAAGTGTTATTTGATGATTAATATGAATATGATTTAGTTATGGAATTGTATATCTTTTAAATCATTTTTGAATTACAGCTATTATTTCAACAAATTCTATAATTATAAGTTTTATTTTTTCTCTAAGTATTTGATTGATTTTTGGTATACTTCCTGCTTATAAAGCGGCTAAATTAAGACCTATTGATGCACTTAGATTTGAATAAAAAAAACTTTTTATTTTTGACAAAAAATTAAAATACTATACAATATGACTATATTTATATATTTAGTCATTTTTTATGCAAACAAAAAAAGAATTAATAATAAAAGCTTGAGTTAAATTATTTTGAAAATTTTGACCTAGAAAAACATCTATAGATGAAATAGTAAAAGAAGCTAAAATAGCTAAAGGAACTTTTTATTTATATTTCAAAAATAAAGAAGAATTATATAAAAATATAATTAAAATGTTTTTTAAAGAATGACAAAAAAAAATAATAAAATGAATTTGAAAAAATAAAGATATTAAAGAAAAAGTTTATACTAAATTAGTGATATCTTTAAAACTTTTTGAAAAGAATGATATTATTAAAAACCTTGTTTATTGAAATATAGATTATGAATTGTGAAAAATTAGTAAAGAATATATGGAAAAAACACATTTATCTTTGTTAAAATGACTACTTAACGATGATAATTTAGATTATAAATTTGTATCTAATATATTTAGATTTTACATTAATATACTTAATATGAAATCTTGCTTTAAAACAAATATTGAATTTGAAAAATTCTCAGAAAAACTTGCTAGAGTTTTAGTTGACTGATTGTTTTTTGAAAAAAATGATTAATTTATATTTATTAATAATAAAAAAATGAAACAAAAATTATATAAAAAAATATTTGTATTAATTTCTCTTATTTTTATCTTAATATCATGTTGAAATAATGAAGAGCTAGTTACTGAATTAAATAATGAAGAAATAAAATACGAAACGTTTGTTGTTTGATGAAAAAGCTTAAAGTCTAGAACTTTAGAATGAAATATTCTATCTAATAATTCTGTTAAAAAACTATCATCTACATCTTGAAAAGTTACGGAGTTAAATTGTCAAGCTTGAAAAGAAGTTTATAGTAAATCTTTGATTGCTACTATTACACCAAATCTTACTGATCCAAATATTAAATGACTATTAACTAATAGAAATTCGCTAGATTTACAATTATGAAATCTACAATGAATAAAGCTTTCAACAGTAAATAATCTTGATACACAAATATCTACATTGGTTTCAAGCATTGATTCATCAACTGAACAATTAAGATTAAGTAATGAAAATTATGATATGTTAGTTAGACAAAAATGATTAACAAGTTCTGATTTAAATACACAATTAAAAACATTAGAAGAGCAATTAATTAATTTAAATAAGCAGAAAGATTTACTTAAAAAATCAAAAAATGAAGAATTAATTAAATTAGATTCATCTTTACAGAATTTAAAAGTAACATCATATAATACAATATTAAATATTTTATGATATATTGATGAATTATATTGAATAACTAATGCAAACAAGAATAAGAATTATAGTTATGAAAATTATTTATCTGCAAAAGATAGTAATCTAAAAAATAATATTGAAACTACTTTTAGGGAATTAAATAATATTGATTATAAGATTTTATTATGAGAAGAATTAAGTGAATATCAAAATAAATTAAGTGATTTATCTGTTTTAGCTGCTGATTGAGTTAAAAAATCAATTGAATCAGTAGGTGCTTTAACTGAAACTAATATATCTACATATTATAATACACTATTATGATATTCGAATTGATTATTAACATTAAAAACAAATCTAGATACTATATTGAAAAATAATTCTACTATTTCAAATACTTATGATAGTCAAATAGCAGCTTTAGTTACAAATATTGATAGTTTAAGTTGAAATATAGATAATCTAAAAAATAATAAAAGTGAATCAACTTTGCTTTGAATAGATGTTAATCTAACAAATATAAAATCACAAATTAATTCTTTAAAAAATAATTTAACAACACTAAGTAATAATTTAATAAGCTTAAAAGAAAATAAAAGTATTACAATTAAACAGCTTAATAATCAGATTTTATCATTAAAACAAAATATTGATTGATTAAATATAAATTTATCACCTCAAAATATTTATGCTGGTATTAATTGAATAATATCAAAAAATTATACTTCTTTAAATACAACAGTTTGATTTTGAACTTCTATTTGTGAAATATTAGCTGACTGAAAAGATAGTTTAAAATTAAGTATTTCTTCTGCTTTACGACTATCAGATTGATATATTTATTCTGCAGAGATTAATGATAATATTATTTTTACTTGATCAGAATTAACTTTATTACCTTCTAAAAATAGTATTACTCAAAACTATATTTATGAAAGTATTTTAAATGAAAATAGTAGTTTAAAAGTATGAGATAAATTAAAAATTTTGATTGATTATCCAAATATAGATTTAGATATTGAAATTTTAAATAATGAAATAATAGAAGTTCCAATTGAGTATGTTACACCTAGATTGAATTGATACTTGATAAAGATTAAAGATGATAAATGAGAGGTGATTGAAAAAATAGTAAAAATATGAGAAGTAAATTTCCCTAATATCCAAATATTAGAGTGATTAAAAATAGAGGATGTATTAATTAAATAAAAAAAATGTCTGAAATAATAAAACATAAAAATGTACCATATTTTAAAAGATTTAAAGCAATATTGATATTTGTAATAATTTTTTCTTTTATAGTATGAACTATATCATTTGTAACAATGCCTAAAGAATCTTCTCCTGAAATAGATCTACCAAATTATACTATTTCAAATATTTATCCTGGAGGGGATCCAAAAACTATTGAAGCACAAATAATAGATAGACTCGAATGAGAACTTTCTTCAATATCTTGATTAAAAGAAATGAAGGGAACTGCTGGTTATAATATGTGAATTATTTCACTTGAATTTCATTCTTCAAAATTAAAAGAAGATGCAATGAGTGATATAAATTCTGCAGTAGATAAAGTAAAATGAAGTTTTCCTGAAGGAGTTAAGGATCCTATTATTAAAAAGGTAAATTTAGATGATTCCCCTATATTCACATTTTCTATAGCAGGTAATTATATGGCTAATATCCTTTATAAAAAAGTAAAATATATAGAAGATGATTTAAAAAAGATAAAAGGAATATCAGATATAGTTGTAGTATGAAAAGTAAATCCTGAAATAAAACTTTTGGTAGATTATGATAAACTTAATCATTATAATATTGATTATGGTTATTTTATTAATGAAATAAAAAAACTGCTTTCAAAAGTTCCAGTAGATAAAAAAGATATAAATTGATCTCTATTTTCATTTGAAGTTGCTTCTTATGAAACTGATATTGATAAAGTAGTTGAACAAATTAAAGATTTTAATTTGGTAAATATTGATTGAAAAATAATTAAAGTTAGTGACATAAGTAATGTTTATCTAGGTATACAAAGACAGGATAGAAAAAGTTTTGTTTATAATACTGATAATACTACATACTCAGCTATTTCTTTTCAGGTAAAAAAAATATCATGAGCAGATATACTTGATATAATATGACAGGTAAAAGAATATTTAGATATTCAAGAAAAAAAATTAAAATCAGATAATATAAAATTTTATGAAATACTCTCTCAAAAAGAAAAAATAGATAATACTTATGAAACGTTTATTCAAAATTTTCGGCAAACAAGTATTTTTATATTTTTAATAGTTGTCATTTTTATATGATTTAAAGAATCTTTAGCTCTAACTATATCTTTTCCTTTAGTTTATCTTATTACTTTTATAGTATTATCAATTATTTGATATACTTTTAATATGATTGTATCATTTTCCCTTATTTTAACTTTGTGAATAATGGTTGATTCACTTATTGTTATTATGGAATGATATGATGATTGATTGAAAAGATGATTATCCAAGAACAAGGCTTTAATTTATACTATTAATACTTATAGACAACCATTGATTAGTTGAACACTTACTACTATTGTAATGTTTTTACCTCTATATTTTATGCTTACAGGAGTGATGTGAGAATTTATGAGGACTATGCCTATAACTATTTGAATAAATCTTATTATAGCAATTATTGTTTCTATAGTTTTCTTACCTGTTATTATTAATTTACTTAATTTTAAAAAGAAAAAGGATACTAAAGAAAAAAAATCATTAAAAAAACAGTGAATTCATTGGGATGTTACAAAATATGTGTATCCATTTATAAAAACTAAGAAAAGAGCTATTATAACAGTTTTAAGCTTTTGGTGATTATTTGTATTTACTATATCTTTAGTAGTTTTTTGAGCTATAAAAGTAGATTTTATGTCTCCTGTTGATTCTAATAATATTACTGTAAATCTAAATTATATTCCATGAATAGATTTAGAAAAAAACAGAGAACTTACTTATAAAATAACTACAAAAATAAATAATTATTTTGAAAAAGTTTATCCAAATACATTAGAATATATATGAGTAGATCTATGAGTAAAATCATGATGAGATCCTATGAAAAATGCAATGTATGGTACAAGTTGAAGTGATAATTATTCTACTTTGACTATCAAACTAGCAGATAAGGATAATAAAAGAATAGTAGATTGATCAAAATATAAGGCATATACTATCAAAGAAAATCTTCAAAAGTTTGTTGATAAAAATATTAAAAGTAAGTATTTAAAAGAACTTTTAATTACAAGTGAAAAATCATGACCATGAACATGAAAACCTATTAGTTTTAATTTTATTTGAGAAAATTTAGATGATATTATAGAATATATTGATATTCTTTATCCTAAATTAGAAAATATTGAATGATCATTTAATTGGTGAAGTAGTTTAGAATACACAAATTGAAAAATAAGAATAATATGGGACTATAATAAATTAAAACAATATGGAGTTACAGCAGATAGATTAAATCTATTATTAATGTGAATAAAAAATACTCCAAATTATATTCCAAATGGTATAACTATAGATAAACTTTATGATTTATCAGATGAAGAATTAGAAATAAAAACATTTTTAGATTTTGATTGAAATATTGAAGATTTAAAAGTTAATGGAGTTTATTTATCAAATTTTATCAAAGATATTAAATTTTTACCAGAATTAAAAACTATTGATCATCTTGATACAAGATTGGTTGTTGAAATTGATGCAGATCAGGCTAGTTGAGTTCCTTTGTCTGTAATTACTGAGAAAATTAATGAAGTTATAAAGAATAATCCTAGTGATAAAGTTATTTTTGCTTATTGATCTGATATAAAAGAACAAGAAAATTCTTGAAAAGATATGTGAATGTCATTTTTAGTTTGAATATTTTTAATGTTTTGAGTTTTAATTCTTCAATTTAATAATTTTAGATATCCACTTTTAATACTTTCTTCTTTACCTCTTTTAATGATTTGAGCATTTGGTTTACTTTGACTTCTCGGGCAAACATTTTCATTTGCAGCACAGATTTGAATATTTTGACTTATATGAGTTTGAGTAAATACATCAATACTTCTTTTAGAATCATATTCTGATAAATTAGAAAGAGATTGAAAATTTAGTGTTGATTTATTATTAGAAACAATTAATTCTAGAGTTAAACCTATATTTTTAACTACTTTAACTACAAGTGTTTGATTAACTACTCTTGCTCTTAAAGATGAAATGTGGGCTTGATTAGGTATTGCATTTATGTGAGGTTTAATTTTCTGAACAATTATGGTTTTGTTATATATTCCTGCAGTTTTGAGAATTGGGAGTGATAGTAAGTAATAAAATTTAAACTAATATTTCTATTGAATTTTTAGCAAAAAGTTATAAAATAATAATATTATTTTATAACTTTTTTGATTATGAATTTATTTAAATCTAAATTAATGAATAGAATAACTATTTGAAAAACAGTTGGTTTAATTTTTTGAGGAGTTGCTTTTTTTCTTTTACCTCTTGTCTTTATAGAAATAGATATACTTTTTAGGGTTGCTATATGGTTTTGGTATATAAGTCTTTGAGCTATAATAGGACTTTTTGGAATTATGGATAGATATGTTATATTTAATTTTTCTATACCTTTTTGGTTGAGATGAGTATTTCTGTGAGCCTGGATGAATTTTGTCTTAGTTATATTTTTGTATAATGACTTAGTTATACTTATGCAATGAAGTTATTTTGAATGATATTCTCCATTTCTAATCATAGTAGAATGAATGATTTTTTGATTAATAGTTGATTTTTTAGCAACTAAATTTGTTTGAGAAGGTAGTGAATTACTTAAATAACAACCTAAATAATATGAAAAAAATACTAATTTCATTTTTATTATATTTAATAATATTTTTATTATGATGTTCAACTAATGAAACTATAGTTATTAACCAAGAAGAAAGTAGTAGTAAAGTTAGTTCTTTTGAAATAATAGAAATAATGTCTGAAAAATGTGTTGAAGACAGTGAATGTAAAACACCATTTAGCTATTTATTACTCTCACATTGTCCATATAAATCAAAATGTATTGAAAATAAATGTACAGTTATTTGTCCAAAGCCATTTGTAGGTAAAAAGATAGAGCAATAATTTAGATTAATGTTTACCGATATTTAAATAAAACTCTTGCAAAATGTAAAATAAACTTTACAATAAGTAATATATTTTTTACTAAATATGGATTGATATGGAAAATAAAATAAAAGTGTATAGAGCAATGAATGATTTAACACAAGAGTGACTTGCTAAAAAAGTTTGAGTTACAAGGCAAACGATAATATCTATTGAAAAAAATAAATATGTACCTTCTTTAGAATTAGCTTTCAAAATCTCAAAAATATTTTCTACATCAATAGAGGAGGTTTTTATTTACTAATTTTTTTACTATGAGAAAAAGATTATTTATTGCTAAAGCAGAGTGGTTTTCTAGAAGAAAATATACTTGATGGGGATTATCTGTTAAATCTTGGCAAGGAATTGTATATATATTAGCTATGGTAGCAATTATAGCTCTTTCATGACAACCGTATTTTACAGAACTTACAAATATGTATTCTATATATTTGTGAATGCTAGTTATTTTATTTTTTGTTTTAGATATTTTTTATGTGATGTATGTAATATACAATGACCAAATTGATGAAAGAGAAAGACTTCACGAAGCAATATCAGAAAGAAATGCTTTATGGTGAATAATAACGGTTTTATCTTTATGAATAATATATCAATATTATTATAGTTCAGCTGTATGAATATGAAGTGTAGATCCAGTTATTGTAATAGCATTATTTGTTGGTCTTACTATAAAAGCTTTATCTAATTATAAATTAGGGAAGAATAATTAATTAAAAAATCATTATGAAAAGTCCAATAAATACATTATTTTTATTACAATCACTTGATTGAAAAATAAAGCCTTGAGATAGTTGAGATACAGAAAATTTAAGTCAATGAAGAGAATTTGCAAAAATAAAATGATTACAAGAATGAATAAAACAATATTATGAATTAGAGCAAAAAACAGATTTACATTCTTTGAATACTTGAAGAGTAATGAAAAAGATTTGAATTAATAGGAAAGATTTCAAATTTAATATTTATAGTGAAATGAATTTTATTATTGTTGATAATAAACATTTAAATAAAATTTGAATAGAAAAACTAGCAAAATCATTAAAAAAAGTATATTTTATTACAAAAAATAAAAATCATTTATCTTTTGAATTACAAAAAGATTATAAAAATATTGAGATTTTATATTATGAAAATGAAATAGACTTTATTGATATGATGGATAAATTAAAAAATTTTTATAATATTGATAAAATAACTATTCAGTCTGGTTGAACATTAAATGCAGAGTTATTGAAAAATAACTTAATAGATAAAATTTCAATTGTAATTGCACCAGTTTTAATTTGATGAAAAGATACACCTAGTTTAGTTGATTGAGAATCTATACATAATATAGAAGAATTAAATAAATTAAAAGTATTAAAATTTAAAAAAGTTGCTCAATTAGAAAATTGATATTTACATTTAGAATATGATGTAATGAAAAATATTGAAATTAATTCTTGATTTGATGTGCCAAATTAAATAGAAAAAAAGTTCTATTAGATTTAATCTAATAGAACTTTTTTTATTTCACAAGCAAGTATCACCCAGCATAATAATATCAATTATCAGCCTCTTTTCATTTGTATTCTGGATTAGGTAAATTTAGATTTTCAAATATTATTTTATAAGCATTATCTTTTCAATTTACTTCAAAAGCCAAATCTTCTTTAGAAAAATTTTCTACTCAAGAATCTGTATATTTTTTAGTTATTTCTTCTAAGATTTTTTCTATATTTATAGTTTCTAGAACTTTTCAATCTGAAATAATTTCTATATTTTTATTTAAAAGATTTATTTTTCAAAAATTAGAATTATCGTAATTATTGTTTTCTAATCTAAGTATTTTAGAATATCACTCTATATTGATAGGAAATATTCAATTACTTTTATCTGAATTTATATATATAGTTCTTCTTTCGTTATTATTAAAGTAATGTTCTACTTTAATTTTCTTAGTTATCTCTGTAACTATTTTCCACCTATTTACTCAATCATATTTTTTAACTAATCTTTCCTTTAATATTTTCTCATTATTTTTAACTCTCTCTTTATCAGTTTCAGCATATTTTATAATTGCTTCTTCATACCTAGCTATATCTTCTTTTTTATTTTTCTCCCACTCTAATTTATCTTTATCTTCTATTTCTTTATAAATAACAGGAAATAATTCTTTAATAGTATTACAATTATCAAAATCACATAGGTAATCTATTCCAGAATAGATATTTTTTGATAAATCTTTATCTATATCCTCAAAACTATTAAGTGGTGTTACAACTCAATCTTTTAGTATATTTGCTTTTATTAAATTATTTTCTAATCTATCTAATTGTCTATCTTCTGGTAAATTGTGAACTGACCAAGGTCAAACAGAAATTATTATTGTAAATACAGTTAATAAAAATGGAATAATAGGTAAAAATTTCTTTTTTGAGAATACATAATATAAAGAAATAATAAGTAACCAGGCTCCAAATATAACTACAAGATATCTATTTATAGTTATATCATACTGACTTATTCTTAAATAAATTGCATAAAATAACATAAATATTTGAGGAATAACTACAAATGGAAAAAACTTTCTAAATATTCTTATAGCTTTATTTTTTTCTTCAAATATATATGAAAAAATATAAGTAATGTAACCAAAAATAGAAAATCAAATCACTATCCAACTAACTTCACCTTTTGGCCAATCACCAAAATTTGATAATACTTTTACAGTGTATGCATAAAGAATTATAAAATATATGTAGATAAAAGGGATAGCAATATATTTGATTAAAAATGAGAAAAATACATTTTCATTGAAGTGATTTTCATTAAAACTTTTTTTATTAGGGATTTTAGTTAAAGCAAATAATGGAGTAAAAAATGCTAATGCTAAAGTGGCCCAATCTGAATAAATATCATTTGAAATAAATTCTCTAATATCAAATAATTCAAACACTGTTGTAATTCATATCATTCATAATCCGTATAGTACTCATCCGAGAATAAATGAGATTAAGAACAATACACTTATATTATAAAAATATGTATAAAAGACTGTTTGTTTTGTATTATTTTTTAAAATATTTTTTAAGTAGGGAGCAAAAAATAAATAAAATATTATTCAAAAGAAACTAATAATTATAAATAAAATATTTTCAAAATCATTAAAATCTGAACTAAAAACACTATATAATAATACTCAAAATCCTAATGGGATAAGTTGAAATAATGTCTTTTTAAGCTTTGAATAACTAGAACTTTCAGTTCAAAGGTATATTCAAATACTAAAGAAAAAAGTTACTATTAGAGATGTAATTATTCTAAATAACTCTTCATTCATACTTTGAACAAGTTCGGCATGAATATTAATAAAAAATAGAACTGATACTATAAAAATTATTATAATAGATATAGTAAACCTAGAAATAATAGTCCTTATATTTGTTTTTAATGCTTCCATAGAAAACATACTAAAAATGTTTTTCATAAATATAAAATTATTAATTAAAAGTAGTTTATTTTACTTAAACTAAGTAAGATATTATTAGTTTAGTTGAAATCTAGTTGAAGTAAAGGTGGATATTTGCAAAATATTGAAAAGTATAATAAAATATAAGAGTAATTTAATAAATAATTTAATAATATATGATAAATATATCACAAATAGAAGAATATGGGGAGAAACATTGAACTACTAATTTTTCTAAAAAAATTAGTAAAATGATAAAAGAAAATAATATATATGTTGATAAGTTAATTGAAGAATGAGATTTTATTAAAAAGGAAAATATATGAGATGAAGAGGTTAAAGACGATGAAACTTCAAATGTTATTTGAGAAGTATTAGAAAATTGAAATATCAATATAACAAAAGAAGTAAGAGAAAAATTTATAAATTTTGGTGAAACTATGTGATTTACTTCTAATAGTCCTATTAGTTTAATTTTAAAAGCTATTTGAGAAAATTATTTAGATGAACATGAAACTGCACCTATGTGATTTTTAATGATACAAGAGTATGTTAAATATGATATAGATAAATGAAGCTATGGTTGATGAAAAAATAGAGGAAAACAAATTGAAAGTAATTTAGCAGAATTAACGGATGATATAAAAGCTTTTACAGTTATTTATCCTAAAATATTATGAGAAATGTTTTGAAAAGATTTTTGAGAAGGTATTAAAAATCAATTAATTTGAATGTGAATGAATATATCAGAAGAAAGTGAAGAAGGTATTCTCTCATACTATAATGAATTAGATATTAATAATAAGATAATGGAAGTAAGTGAATTAAATATTTGAGCTGTGTCTTCACTTATGGCATTAAAGTGAATATCAACACAAGATGAATTAAACAAATATATTGAATATATTAAAGAAAATAATTTAAGTTGAGTAAAACTATGGAGGTTGTTTGCCCATGAACTAGGAGAAGATCCAGTTAAATTAAAAGAATACTTTGATGAAAGAATAGTTTAATTTTATTAATTAACTTCAACTAGAATTCAACTCAAAAATTAGTATAATAAATAATATTATACTAATTTTTTATTATGAAAATATTAATAGTAGAAGATAATAAAATACTCAGAGAAAATTTAATATTTCTTTTAAAGAAATTTAATTATTTATGAGAATGAGCAAATAATTGAAAAGAAGCATTGGAAAAGATATATAAATCTTCTTATAATGCTGTTATTTTGGATGTAAATATGCCTATAATGTGAGGAAAAGAGTTTTTGAGTGAATTAAAAAAGTCTTGAAAAACTATCCCTGTTATAGCTCTTACTTCTGATTCTATGCTTTCAGATAAACTTGAAATGTTTGATTTGTGAGTAGATGACTATATGACTAAACCTTTTGAGATAGAGGAATTAATAGCAAGACTTAAATCTGTATTAAAAAGGGGAGAAAAGAAGTTAGATGAAGTTAGAAAAATAGGGGATATAGAAATAAATTTTTCTAGTAATAAAATATTTATAATCCATCCTTGAATTCCTTCCTTTAATACTAAAGGAAAGAGGCTACAAAATAGGAAAGAAGAAATTACTTTTCCTCATAAGCAATATTTAATAATAGAATATTTATCTAAAAATTTTGGATATCCACAAAGTAAATTAAAAATAATGGAATATGTCTGGTGAGAAGCAGAAGAAAATCTTGAATTTAATTCTACTACTTTAGAATCTCATATATACTCTATTAGAAAAAAACTAGGAAGAGAATTTATAAAAACTATAAAAGGAGTTTGATATATAATTGAGTAAATTATGACAAATATTTCAAATATTTCGTTTAAAATTTGATGACTTGTATTTTTATCTGCAATGCTATTTTTTATTATTGCTCTTTTTTGGTACCAAGGTTATTCAAGTGCAAAAGTATTTTTAAGCGAGTTTTTTGTTTGAAAAAACTTAGTTCTAATTATTTATTTTTTATTATTTTCTACTGTTATTTGATACATTTCCTCATTTTTTATTAAAAATGTTTTCACAGATATAGAAAAATATAATAGAAAGTTAAAAGATTATAATCATTTTTTGGCCCATGAACTAAAAACTCCAATATCAATTGTAAATTCAAGTTTAGATGTTTTAAAATATTGATTTGATAAAGAAAAAGTAATAAATTCTCAAGAAGAATTAAAAAGTATGACAAAAATAATAGACTGACTTTTAAATTTTTCAGAAACAATTCAAATTTCAAATAAAAAAAATATAAATTTAGAGAATTTTATATTTTGATATATTTCTTTCTTAAATGAAAAAAATAATATCACTATTATTAATAAAGAGTTTAACTTTTCAATATTAACAGATGAAATTTTATTTGAAAGAGTTCTTAAAAACTTAGTAGAAAATGCATTAAAATATTCAGTTGATAATAAATTAAATATTTTTATACAAAAAAATAAACTAATATTTGAAAATAAAATTTTTGCTACTATTGAGGATGAAGAGTTAGAAAAAATATTCACAAAATATTATTCAAAATCATATAATGAAAATAAATGAAATGGGATATGATTATGAGTAGTAAAAGAAATAGTTAAAGTATTAGGATATGAAATAAAAATAAGTTCAAAAGATAATAAATTTGTAGTTGAGATAACTTATAATGATTAATCTTAAAATAATATTTTAATTACTTCTTTCTTAAACACTTCTTAATCTTTATTTATATAATTTAATCAATATAATTAGCTAAAATTAACTATTTAAATTATGAGAGTATTAGTAATAGAAGATAATAAAATATTATCTAGAAATTTAGTAAAATATCTTATTTCAAGAGATATATTTGCTGAAGTTTCTTTGGATTGAGAAGATTGATTAAGAAAAGCAATAACTAATTATTATGATGTAATACTTTTAGATATAAATCTTCCATGAATGGACTGATTAGAGGTTTGTAAACAAATTAGAGATAGGGAAAAAGATGTTTCCATAATAATGCTTACATCTATGTGAACAAATGAAGATATAGTAACATGATTAGATATGTGAGCTGATGATTATGTTGTAAAACCATTTGAATACAGTGAATTATTAGCTAGAATTAATGCTATAATAAGAAGAAAAAATGTAAATAAATCTAATACTTTAATAAAAATTAAAGATATAGAACTTGATTTAAAACAAGTTGAAATTAGAAAAAAGTGAGAATTAATTAAAATGTCTACGCTTGAATATAATTTATTTAAATATATAATTCAAAATAGATGAGTAGCATTATCTAGGCAAAATATTTATGAAAAAGTTTGGGGAGAATCTGCTTGAGATTTTATGTTTAGTAAAACCATAGATGTCTATATTTGATATTTAAGGAAAAAACTTTGAAAAGATTTAATAGAAACTAAGAAGTGATTTTGATTTTTAATTAGATAGATATGAATAAAAATATACAAAAAACTAAAAAAGACTTAGCTATTATATTTTCAGTAATAGTTTTTATAGTTGTATTAGTTTTATGAACTGTTTTTTTCTCAGCAAAATACTTTAGAGAAGTTAGTGTAGAAAAGAAGATGTTTTCTAGTATGGTTAATGATGTTGAAAGATGAAGAATAACTATTAATCAAATAATGAATTTATCATTAAAATTTGATAAAGATTTATTTAATAATAAAAGAAGTAAAATACCAGAACCAATAGAAGAATTTAAACCAGTATGATTTATTAATTATATACTAATAAATCATAAATCTACTATTATTTCTAGTAATATAAAAGATAATATAGAAGAAGATTTTATATTAGAAATTAATAATAATGATACTTTTTTTGAAACAATTTATTATTGAGGTTTTATAATTAAAAAGTTTTTATTGAATAATAATGAATGAACTTTTATTATTTTTAAAGAGATTAGATATAATTTTTGAGATTATATAACAGATTTATTTTGATTTTTATTTGTTAGCTTATTATTTTCATTAATATTATATTTTATAGGTTTAAAATTTGTAAATAAAGCATTTATTCCTGTGGAAGAGAATATAGCTGATATGAAAGACTTTATTCATAATGCAGGACACGAACTTAAAACTCCTATTTCAGTTATTGACTCAAATATTCAGCTTATAGATGATATGAAAGTTTATGATGCTTGAATGACTAAAGAATTAAAAAAAGAAGTATTAAGGCTTAATACTATTATAGATTGATTAATTAAACTAAGTAATATTGATTTATTAAAAGACTTACAAAATAATGATTTAAAAGATAGCATTAAAGACATAATAGAAGAGTTTAAGTTTAAAATTATAGAAAAAAAGATAAAGATTAACTTAAGTTTACCTAAAAATATAAATATTAAAGCAAATAAAGATTATTTTTATATATTTCTTTCTAATATAATAGGAAACGCAATAAAATATAATAATAAAAAATGAACAATAGATATTTCATATAATAACTGAAGATTAATAATCAAAAATTCTTGAATTTGAATTAATAGGAAGTATTTAGATAAAATTTTTGATAGATTTTTTAAGGCAGATAAATCAAGGAATTCAGAGGGTTTTTGAATTGGCCTATCTTTAGTTAAGAAGATTTCTGATATTTATAAATGGAGCATTAAAGTTGATAGCAATGAATGTAAATATACAATTTTTACAATTAAATTTTAAATTTTTTCAATCCTAATTTTTATACTTTTTTGGGAATGAGATTTCCTTTTTTAAATTCTATTTTTTAGGGGTCACTTCATTAAGTAGTCTTTTTTTCTTGAAGTATTTTAAGTTTTTATTAAAATAGATTTAATATTAATAAAATAATAAATGGATAATAAAATTAATGACTTATTTAATGATATTGATGGAAACCTTGATGTGACTAATATTTATACAAAAATTAATATTAATCTTCGTCCCTTAGAAAATAATTCCACTAATGACTTAAAAATAGATTTAAATGATATAAATAATATATGAAACACTTTTCCTAAAGTACTTAAATCTAAAACAAAAAATTTTGATTCTGTAATTAAGGAAAAAAGATTAAAAGATATTGATTTAAGTGTAAAAATAAGTTTTTTAAAAAAAATAAAATTAGGTTTAAAATGAAGAGTTTCTCTTACATGAATTCCTTTTTCTGTTTTTAAAGAAAGAGTATTTTTTACTAAGAATTTTTTTAGAAATATGTGAATAATTTTTCTAATAATATGATTACTTTTATTTATTGATAAGTATATAGTAGAAAACAAGATTAATTCTTGATATGAAAAAATTCTTTCAATTAAAGATAACTCTTGAAATATAGATTTTATAAAGAAAAATATAAATGATGCCAAATTAGATTTTATAATTTGAGATTTATTATTCAAGCCATTTTTATTAATACCAAATAAAAATATTGAAAACTGATATAATGCCTTATTAGGTTGAAAAAACCTTACAAAATTAATAGATAAATCTGTACAGATATATACGGGGATCAAAAAACTTATTGATATAAAATGATGAATTGAAAATGTTCAATTAACAAATTTGTTAGAAAATTTAAGATATGATTTTTCACTTATTACTAGTTTATTATATAACACTATTGTTACATATGATAGAATAGATCAGTTATCTAGCGTAGCTCTCAATGAAAAATTGTTATATGCAAAAAATAAACTAAAAGAATGATATAAATTTCTTGATATTATAAATAGAGATTTTGATATTTTCTTAAATTTACTTGGTAATGATTCTGAAAGAAAATACTTGATCTTATTTCAAAACAATGATGAAATTAGACCAACTTGATGATTTATTTGAAGTTTAGCAACTATCACAATAAAAGATTGAAAAGTAATAGATTTTGTAGATGATGATGTTTATGCTTATGAATGGGAAATAAATAAAATTTATCAAGATAAAAAACCCGCACCTGAGTGATTAAACAAGATAACTGAAACATTTTGATTAAGAGATGCAAATTACTTTATTGATTTTGATTCAAGCTCTGAAAGTATTAATTTTTTCTTAAATAAAATTGGTAAAAAAGTTGATTGAATTATTTATATAAACCAAAATACAATATTAGATTTTCTAAAATACACTTGATGAATAGAGTTTGACAAAATAGATGAGATTATAACTGAAGAAAATTTTTCACTAATCATATCAACCCTAGTTGAGGCTCAAACATTTAAAGTTTGAACTCTATGAACTGCAAAACAAATATTGTTCGATTTTGCAAATATTTTTATATGAGAATTAAAAGAGAGAAAAGATTATTTTGCTTATTTAGATATATTACAAAAAAATATTAGATCAAGAGATTTAGTTATTTATTCATTTAATCCTGAAGAAAACAATTTATTATGGAGGCTTTGATTAAACTGAAAAATCAATTATTCTGACTCTTTAGATTTCTCATATCCAGTATTTACCTCAGTCTGATGAAATAAATCAGATAGATATATAGAACTAAAATATAAAAAAGAAATTGAAAAAAATGCTGATTGTAGTATAGATACAAATTTAAGAATATTTAGAACTCATTTTTTCTCAAAATTTGAAGAAAAGAAAGTTAATGACTTATTGGATAAACATCCATTAAATAATAAAACAAGAACTGACGTTATTAATATTCAATGAAAATGAGAAAATAAAGCATATGTTAGAGTTGTTCTACCTAAAGAAGCTATTATAGAAGAAAAAGAATGAATGAACATCAATACCTATGAACAAACTCAAGTTGTTGATTTTTATATAAATACAAGATTACTAGAAACTACCAATTATGATATAAATTACACTATTCCAAATAATGAATGTGAACCTTATGATTTTAAATTTTATAAACAACCGTGAATTAGAGATTATTATTTTGAAATAAGAGAAGGTGATAATTTTATTAGGGAATTATGAGTTAAGTGAGATTATTTATACAAATAAAAACAATAATTTAATTGAAAAACAACAGAAAATGAGTATAAAAAGAATAGATTAAAATAACCAAAATCAAATATGCTAAATAAATTCAAAAAAATAATATCTCTAGATAATCCAATGAGATTGTTATACCATAAAATAAGAGCAATTATTGCTAATATTTATTATGGTTTTCCAAGTAAAGATATGGTTGTTATATGAATAACTTGAACTAACTGAAAAACTACAACATGTAATATTGTTGCAAAAGGATTATCAGCTATGTGAAAAAAGGTATTTATGTTTTCAACTGTAAACATAATAATAGGTGATGAAGAAATTAAAAATGATACCAAAATGACTTCACCAGATGCATTTGAACTACAAAGATTACTTAAAATTGCAAAAAATAAAGGATGTGAGATTGCAATTATTGAAACTGCAAGTCATTGATTAAAAATGAATAGAGTGTGGTGAATTGAATATGATATTGCAGTTTTAACAAATATTACTCAAGATCATCTTGATTTACATAAAACTATGCATGATTACGTGAATACAAAGCTAAGCTTATTTAAAAATCTTATTTGATTTAAAAGAAAAAAATGAGTTAAGAAATCAGCAATTATAAATATTAACAGTAACTATTCTGATTTATTTATATCAGAAACTTATGATTCGTTATACACATATTGAACTGATAAATGAGCTACGTTAGTAGCTACTAATATTGTTAGTGATTGATTAATTACAAAATTTATTGTTGATGTTGCATGACCAAATATTGAAATAGAAACAAAGCTTAAATGAGATTTTAATATACAAAATATTTTAGCTGCTGTATGAGTGTTTATGGCTTTATGAGTTAAAGCAAATGATATTTCAAAAAATGTAAAATTAATTACCTGAATTCCTTGAAGAATGGAAAATATTGAAAACGATGAATGATTCCAAGTAATTGTTGATTATGCGCATACTGAAGATGCTCTTGAAAAAGTTTTACAAACAATAAGAAAATTTAAAAATGTTGGTAAAATAATTACTGTATTCTGAGCAACTTGAGATAGAGATAAAACTAAAAGACCTCTAATGTGAGAAATTGTTTCAAGATTATCAGATACTGTAATACTTACTCAAGACGATGATTATTCTGAAAAAACTGAAGATATAATAAAAGATGTAATACCTTGAATTGAAAGAAAAGAATGAGAAAATTTTTGGATAATTACAACAAGAAGAGAAGCAATCCAAGCAGCATTATTAAAAGCTGAAAAAAATGATGTAGTCTTAATTGCATGAAAATGAGATGAACATGTTATGATGACTAATGAATGACCAGTTGAATGGCATGATAAACAAGTAATTCTTGATATTCTTAAATGAATTGATGATAATAAAGTAATTAATTAATAAATAAAAAATGAGTTTATATTTAAAATACAGACCTGCAGATTTTAAAAATCTAGTATGACAATCCTTTGTAAAAGATACGCTTCAAAAGGCAATAGAAAAAGATAAAACAGTTTGAGCCTATCTTTTATGCGGACCAAGATGAACAGGTAAAACATCAACAGCAAGAATTTTTGCAAAAACTGTAAATTGCGAAAACCCAAATAAAGGTAATCCATGTTTAAAATGTAGTATATGTACTGATTTTACTGAAGAAAAATTAATAGATATTATTGAAATAGATGCGGCTAGTCACACTGGAGTAGATAATATCAGAGAAATAATTGAAAAAGCTCAATTTAGTCCAACAAAAACCAAATATAAGATATATATAATAGATGAAGTACATATGCTTAGTAAATGAGCATTTAATGCACTTTTAAAGATACTTGAAGAACCACCAAGTCATGTTAAATTTATTTTAGCAACTACCGAAACACACAAAGTTCCTGAAACAATTATTTCTCGTTGCCAAAGATATGATTTCAAAAGAATATCCGATGATGATATCAGAAGCAGATTATGATTTATTGCTAAATCTGAAAAAGTTAAAACAGACGAAAAATCAATAAATTATATTATAAAAAACTCATCAGGTTGACTTAGAAACGCTATTTCATTATTTGAACAGCTAATTTCAAATTCTGAAATTAATTATGAAACAATAGTAAAGCAATTAGAAATAGTTGATGAGAATATAATAGATGAGTTTTTAAATAAACTGTTAGCTAAAGATAGTTCTGTTATAAATATTTTAGATAAAAATATTTCAGATTGAAAAAATATTAAATTATTTTTTAAAGAACTTTTATTTTATACTAAAAATAAAGCATTATATTTACTAAAAGATCATGTTAATATTTCTGCACATATTAATATTCTTGATATATTAGATGAAACATATTCAAAAACTAAGAATTCATTAGATGAAAATACTACTTTTTTAATTTGAGTATTGAAAATAATTAATTGAACAGAGAATAACACAAAAAAAATAGAAAAAAAAGAAAATATTAAGAAGGTTAAGAAAAATCATACTCAAATATCTGCTGATGATTTAACTGATGTATTCTGAAAAGAACCAGAAAAAAAAGTTGTTTCTGAAGTTGAAACAAAAAAAACTGTATGAAATTTTGATACTAATAATTTCATATCTAAGCTTAAAGAAAAATGAGCTAAATGATGATTAACAATGGCTCTTAGATGATCAATATTAAATTTAGCATGAGAAAACCTTTTAATTTGAGCAAAAACAAAAATATCAAAATGACAAGTTGAAAATGTTGATAACATTTCTTTGATGATAAAAATATTAAAAGAAATGTGATTTACTGATCCTCAAATAAAAATTAATTAAGAAAAATATGAATTTAGATAATTATATTAGAAATGTTGAAAATTTCCCAATAGAATGAATTTCTTTTAAAGATATTACCCCCATTTTATCAAATACAGAAGCATTTAACTATGTAATTGAAGAATTTTCAAAAAATTTAACCTGAATTGATAAAATAGTAGCACTTGATGCAAGAGGCTTTATTTTTTGAGGGGCTTTATCTTATAAGCTTTGAATACCGTTTATTCCAATTAGAAAAGAATGAAAATTACCATCAAATTGTATTAAAATAGAATATGAACTAGAGTACTGAAAAAAATGTTTTGAAATTCATACTGACTCTATTATTAAGGGCGATAAAATAGCAATTATAGATGATCTATTAGCTACAGGTTGAACAGCAAAAGCATCTGTAGATTTAGTTGAGGAATTATGATGAATAGTTCATTCTCTAAATTTTGTAGCTGATTTAACATTTTTAAATTGAAAAGACAAATTAAAAGGACTCAAAATTAACAGTTTAATAAAATACTAAAATGTACGTAGTAGTCTCACCATTTTTTAAAACATTCGATGATATCTGACTTATATATAAGATACCAGATTTTTTACTTTGAAAAATAAATAAGTGACAGATTGTAACAATTCCTTTTAAATCAAGTATTGAATATTGAGTTGTCTTAAGAATACAAGACACTATAAATGCTGATTTTGATGAATCTAAAATTAAATCACTTATTTCAATTCATAATCCATTTATTTTTTTATCAAAATATAGACTTGAATTAATTTCTTGGATTGCTAGTTATTATTTTTCACCAATTCATAATTCACATAATTTATTTTTTCCTAAAAATTTAGCTGAGAAAATAAAAAAAGACAAGGTGAACTTATCAAAAATAAAAGAATATAGCTATATTTTTAATCATAATATAACTTTATCTAAGGCACAAATTCAGGCTTACAGTGAAATAGTAAAATCCAAGAATAATAAAATTTTATTCTATTGATTAACATGAAGTTGAAAGACTGAAATTTATATCAAACTTATTCAAGATTGCTTGCAAAAACGAAAACAAGCGTTATTTTTAATACCTGAAATAATTTTAACTAATCAACTATCAGAAAAAATAATAAATGTATTTTGAAATGACGTATTAATAATAAATTCTACTGTAACTGCTGCTACTAAAACAAAATATTGGCTAGATATTAACTCTTGAAATGCAAAAATAATAATATGAACTCGTTCAGCTTTATTTTATCCATTTAATAATCTATGATTAATAATTATGGACGAAGAACACGATAATTCTTATATTTCAGATTCATCTCCTAGATATAATACAGTAGAAGTGGCTAATAAAATCACTGAACTTAACTGAAATCAATTAATTTTAGGAAGTGGAACTCCGAGTATTAAATCAATGTATAAGTGAATAAAATGAAAATATAAAGTAATTAACTTATTAGAAAAATATAGTTAAAAAAATACTTTACTGTTATGTAAAGTATTTTTTTAACTTTTATTTAATTCCTTATCTTTTTCTTCTTGATATGCTTGTTTTTGTTTAATTATACCTGTAATCAAAGCAGATATTACAGTAATTGCTTTTTTCTGTCATTCAGAAAAACTATTATTTTTTTCTCAGATTACTAAGTATCAAATTATCTCGTTTTTATTTTTTAATCACTCAACATAATTAATTTTTCATAATTTAATTCATTCTTTTGTCAAATCATTAATATCTAATATATCATTTTGAATTTCTATTATATTATTTAGCATTTTTCATTTATGCCTTGTGTCATGTTTAATGGTAATAAAATTACTTACAACAGGATTTTTTTCTACATATATAATATATTCTGCTCAGATAATTTTTTCAAATTTATCAATAATTGCAAATAGATTTCTATTATCAAATAAATTAATCTCAGAAATTGCTTTACTTATTTCATAATTTGAAGTAACTAAAAAATTTGATTCTAATAATCTTTCATTTGATATATTAATAATCTCACTTAATAAATTAATTCAATCAATGGGGAATTCTGTAATAAATTTTCTTATTCATTCTTTTGCATCAATTTTATATAACACAGTGTCATTAAGTGCAATTATTTTTACCTGTTTTGGTTCTGACCTTTTAAGAGATCATTCTCAAAATATAGCTCATTCTCTTAATACAGCCAATTGCTTTGTATTATTTTTTTCTACTGTAGTGTATTTTTGTACACTTAGATTTCATGATGCAATAATATATAAATTATTATCCTTTTCTCATTCATCAAATAAAATACCTGTTTTTTCAAGTATTATTTTTTCAAAATGTTTATTATTTAATATAAAATTTAAATCTAGCATTATAGTTTATTATAAATTATTAATCAATCATCATTTGAACACCATCTTTATCTCTAACATAACTTAACAAAGTTTCCTTAGAAATAATTTTTTTAGCATAAAGTATTTGAAGATATTTATCCATTAAAATCATTCAATCTTTTTTTCAAACCTCTAAAACACTATATAATTGATGTGTTTTACCTGATAAAATCAGATTTCTAACTGCATCATTACTTAATAATACTTCTCTTGCAGCAATTCTTCATTTTTTGTCTGATCTTGGAATTAATCTTTGAGATATAACTCAAGCCAAACTTTGAGATAATTGCATTCTTATTTGATTGTGTTCTGATCAAGGAAATACATCAACTATTCTATCAATTGTCTGAACAGAATCATTTGTATGTAGTGTAGAAAAAACTAGGTGACCTGTCTCAGCTAAAGTTATTGCTGCTTTTATTGTTTCAGGATCTCTCATTTCTCAAATCATAATTACATCAGGATCCTCTCTTAAAGAAGCTCTTATAGCATTAGAAAATCATAATGTATCATTTCATACTTCTCTTTGATTGATTAAAGATAATTTTGATTTAAATGCAAATTCAACTGGATCTTCAATAGTAATGATGTGTTTTTTGTAATTTGTATTTATATGATTAATCATAGCTGCTAAATTTGTTGATTTACCAGATCAAGTTGGTCAAGTAACTAAAACTAATCATTTTGATTTTCAACAAAGCATTTCAACTTGTGACCCTAATCAAAGTTCTGCTAATGTAGGTATTTTACTTGGAATTAACCTCATTGCTATAGAATATCAATTAGTATCATTATAACAATTTATTCTATATCTATCTCATGAAGCTATCATATATGAAGAATCATATTCTAGATTCTTTTTAAACTCACTAAATCATTTATCTCATATAACAGCAATAATAATATTTTTTACATCATTTTTTGTTAATATATCGATTCATCCTCATAAATCTGGTCATATTGCTTCAATTTCTCAACTATTGTTTCTAATTAGAATTTTGTAATCAGAATTGATATGTACATCAGGATAATTTTTCTTTGATGCATAATCTAGTATAAAATTTATTAGTTCTTTAGAATTCATATATTTTTATTAATTGTATATTATATTTATATTATCATAAATTGTTTTACGAAGCAAATAATTGACAATCCAGATTTATTATTTAAAAATAATAAAAAATAGACCTTTTTTAAAAGGTCTATTTTTGTTATTTAATCAAACTAACAACTGTTTCAATATGATGAGTATGTGGAAACATATCCATTGCTTGAATTTTTTCTATTTTGTAATCAGAATTTTCAAGTATATATCCTAAATCTCTAGCTAAAGTAGATGGATTACAACTCACATAAATTATTTGCTTGGTACCAAATTTTAAAATATTTGGTAATGCATCTGGATGCATTCATACTCTAGGTGGATCAATTATTAACAAATCTGCAGTTTTTGATTCTGATAAATATTTATCAAGAAAATCTTCCACCTTTGCATTTACAAAATTTATATTAGAAATTCAATTTAATTCTGCATTTTTTTCTCAATCTTTACTTGCAGACTTTACAAGTTCAACAGATGTTACTTGCTTTGCTCATGCCTTAGCAAAAATCATTCAAATAGTTCAAGTTCAACCATATAAATCTAATACAGTATGGTCTTTTAATTCATCCTTATGAGCAAAATCTAAAACCATAGAATAAAGTTTATCTGCTCAGGTAGAATTAGTTTGGAAAAATGAAGTTGGAGATATATTAAAACTCAATCCTTGAAGATTTTCTTTAATTGTAGGAGAACCATATATTAATTCTAAATCACCAATACATACGTCTGCTTTATTAGGATTATGAGATAAATATATAGATTTAATTATTGGATATTTTTTTGTTAAACTTATTAAAAAATCTTTTATCAGTTCTAATTTTTCTTCTTTATCTAATTTAGTATTTTTATCAAAATATTCAGGATTAAAACTGAGTAAAAGCATCATTTCATCTGCAAAATGAGTTCTTCTAATCATTATATGTCTAAAAAATCATTCCTGTCTCATTTGATCATAAACAGGCAATCAAATAGTTTTACTAAATTTTTTAATTTCTCTATATACTTCATTTTGAATTTCATCAATTAATGGACAACCTTCCATATCTTGAATTTTAGAAAATTCTCATTGTTTATGAAACCCTAGATTAAAATGTTCTTCTATTCCATATTTTGCAGATATAAATTTTCAGAAACTAAATTCTACCTTGTTTCTATATCAATCAATAGTAGGTGAACCTTCAATAGGTAAAAAATTTAAATCTGGTTGTTTTTGTTTCACAATATTCAAGCTTTCCTTTACTTGTTCTTCCTTAATTTTTAACTGTTCATTATATGGTATATTAATCCATTTCCATCATCATGACATTCAATACTTATTTGTTGGATGTTCAATTTCAATATCTGATTTTTTTATGATATCAACTATTTGTGTTTCCAAAAATGATTTTTTCTTTTTTATTACTCTTAAATTTGCAACAGTTCAGGGAATAGCTCCACCTGTTACAAATATTACTCTACCGTCTAGTTCAGGATTTTCATGTTTTAATCTAGCTAATCATTTACCACCAAAAACAAGTTTTTCAATAGTAATATTCTCTAAAATATCGTTTTTCTTTATTCAAGTATATTGCATTAATATATTTTTATTATTATGAAATATTTATTTTATTAAAATTCAGAATAATTATATAAGTATAAAAAATAATGCAATATTTAAGTTATTTTTAACACAAAAACAAAAAAACCATTGATTAATGATTTTTTTTTAATAACTTTAAGTAAATAAAACCTAATAAATTAAAACAAATGCAATTAAATCCTAAACAAGAAAGTGCAAAAAATAAAGTTGAATGACCTCTATTGATTATAGCATGAGCTGGTAGTTGAAAAACTGCTACTTTGACTGCTAGAGTTGAATACATGATCAGAGATTTGAATATTAATCCAAATCAAATCATGATGGTGACTTTTACAAACAAAGCTGCTAGCGAGATGAGAAATAGAGTTGCTAATACCTTATGAGTAGATACTCCTAGAAATATTTATAGTAGATGAAGTTTTCCTTTAATTTGAACTTTTCATTCTATTTGAATATATATTTTAAAAGATGTATTATCAAGATTTTTACCTGAAGAACTAGCTATTGGTTTAAAAAAAGACTTTGTTATTTATGACGAATCAGATAAGTTATCAGTTTTAAAATCAATACTTAAAAATAAACTTCATCTTGAAGAAAAAGAATTTCCATCAAGACAAATAGCTTTTTATATTAGTAATGCTAAAAATAGCTTAATCACAGCAAAATGATATGAAGCAGAAGTAGATTCAAGCATAAAAGAAGTTGTTTATAAAGCATATATTGAATACGAGAAAAATCTAAGCCAAAATAATGCGTTAGACTTTGATGACATACTAGTAAAAACATTGGCACTTTTAAGAATTCCTAAAATACTTGAAGAATATCACGAAAGATATAAATATTTAATGGTTGATGAATATCAAGACACA
>JASFZI010000097.1:0-9984 GCA_045107135.1 Candidatus Altimarinota bacterium | reverse complement strand
ACACACATTAATGTGTGTTTTTTATCTTAATTTTTCTCTGAAAAAATCATTTAATTTAGTTATTTCAATAAGCTCTTGTTCCATAGAATCTCTATATCTTACAGTAACTTTTCATTCATCATAATTAGTTGAATCAATGGATATACAAAATGGTACTCCTATTTCATCCATTCTTGCAAACCTTTTCCCAATTGATCATACTTCATCATATTCACAAACAAACTCATCGCTTAACTGAGCATAAATTTTTTTTCACAAATCTCAGATTTTCTTTACTATTGGTAAAACTCAAATTTTTATTGGAGCAACCCTAGGTTCAAACTTTAAATAAGTTCTATTGTTCTCTTCATCAACTGTATATGCGTCAATTAATACAGCTAACACAAGTCTAGTTAATCAGACTGCAGGTTCTATAACATATGGTATATATTTTTTATTATTAACTGGGTCAAAATAGCTTAAATCTTGTTTAGATTCCTTCATATGAGCATTTAAATCAAAGTTTGTTCTAGATGCAATACCCCGTAATTCTCACCATCAAAATGGATATTTAAACTCAATATCATATGTTCAATTACTATAATGTGATAATTCGTCATCTGTATGCTTTCTAAATCTTAATTTATCCTTATTTAATCATAAAGTATTTACTAAAAAACTATCACACGCATCTTTCCATTCATCCATATATTTTAATTCTGTACCAGGTTCACAAAAATATTCTATTTCCATTTGTTCAAACTCTCTTGTTCTAAATATGAAATTTCCTGGAGTTATTTCGTTTCTAAAACTTTTACCTACTTGTGCAACTCAAAAAGGAATTTTTCTTCTTGAACTTCTTGCAATATTAGCAAAATTTACAAATATTCATTGGGCAGTTTCAGGTCTTAAATATACTTCACTTCAGGTATCATCAGTCACTCATTGGTGAGTCTTGAACATTAAATTGAATTGTTTAATTTCTGTAAAATCTGATTTTCAACAATCAGGACAAACAATAGAATTTTTTACAATATACTCTTGCATATCTTCTTTACTCATACCATCAGCAACCTTATCAATTCATTTTTTAGCAAAATCATCTTCTATAAGTTTATCAGCTCTATGTCTAGATTTACATGATTTACAATCCATAAGTGGGTCAGAAAAACCTCATACATGACCAGAAGTAACCCAAACTTGAGGATTCATTAAAATAGCGGCATCTAATAACATCATATCTGTTTTTTTTTGAACAAATTCCTTTATCCATAAATTTTTAATATTTTCCTTTAATAGTGAACCATATGGTCCATAATCCCAAGAATTTGCTAATCAACCATAGATTTCACTTCACTGATATACAAAACCTCTATTTTGAGAAAGATTAACTATATCTTTCATACTAACTTTATTACTCATAAGACAATAAGTTAAAAAATAATATTTTAGAAAAGAAAAACCCTAAAGGCAATTTCTTTTATTATTGCCTTCAGGGTCTAATTGAAAAAAAATCAAAAGACGGTTCCACCCGAAGTATTTACTCTAGATAAAATATTTTTCCACGATACGGATTCCACACCAATCATTTAATTTGGAAAAATTTTTATTTGATATAATTATATATAGTATAAATTATTTAACAAGTTTATTTATATATTAGATATGTTTAGGGTGCTTATTAATCAATATATTGCCGATTTATGTATATCTAAATCTGATCAAAAACCGTAACAAATTTCTCAATTTATACTAATCTCAAAATATGTTACTGCTTGAGAGTCACGTCATTCCGTTAAAGCATATTGATGATAATCTATTATTTTAAAATCAATTCAATATTTTTTTGACAATTGATTAGAAAATTCTTCAATTATTCAAATATTATTGTTCCTTGCTTCAAAAAATATTTTTTCAGAATTAATGTCATCATAAGAAATAAAGCCCTCAGAATTAACAAAAAACTGTTCAAAGATTTTTTTAATTTCTTCTACCTGTAATGTTCATTGTTTTTCATCAGTAATTGATTGAAACAACCTTCATATATGTGGTTCCATTTTTTTTGGAATATTATATCATAATTCTGACAATAAATAACTCACACCTCATTTTCATGATTGATCATTTATTTTTATTGGTTCATATACTTGTCCTATATCTCTAGGATCAATAGGAAGATAAGGGACTTCCCATTTAGCATTTCAACTTGCTTCTCTTTTTTTTTGATCCTTTAGTCATTTAACAATTGCATCTTGGTGACCTCAACTAAAAGCTGTATGAACAAATTCTCAGAGATATGGATGTCTCTTATTAATTGGAATTCAAATTATTTCAGATACTCTATTTGCTATAGCTCATATATCAGCAAAATTAAGTTTAGGATCCACCCCCTGAGTAGCCATATTAAGTCACAAAGTAATTATATCAACATTTCAAGTTCTTTCTCAATTTCATAGTAATGTTCATTCAACTCTATCAGCTCAAGCCAACAATGCTAATTCAGTAGCAGCAACTCATGATCATCTATCATTATGAGTATGGATACTTAAAATTACACCAATCTTATCTCTATATTCCTCTATAACTCTTTTAAAGTATTCAATCTTATCTGCGTAATTGTTAGGTGTAGAATTTTCTACAGTCGCTGGAAAATTAAGAATCATAGGGTTTCATCAAAAATCTCACCATTCATTAATCACCTCCCTTGTAATTTCTTCAGCAAATTCCATTTCAGTTCATGTAAAACTTTCAGGAGAATATTGAAAAGTTAAATCTCCTGAAAAATCATTAAATTCATTTTTTATTTTTTTAATTCCATTAATTGCAAGCTCTACAATTTCTGATTTTGATTTCTTAAAAACCACCTCTCTTTGATTTGTAGAAGTTGAATTATATAAATGAACAATTACATTTTTTGCTCATTCAAGTGATTTACGTGTTTTTTCTATTAATTCTGATTTAGATGCAACTAAAACTTGAATTTTAACATCATCTGGAATCAACTCTTCATCAATTAATTTTCTTACAAAATCAAAATCTGCCTGCGATCAAGAAGGAAATCATACTTCTATTTCTTTAAATCATATAACAACTAGATAATTAAAAACTTCCATTTTATCTTTTACAGACATTGGCTTATATATAGATTGATTTCAATCTCTCAAACAACTACTGCACCATATAGGGGCTTTTTCAATATCATTGTCTGGCCATGTTCTATCAGGTAATTTAAATTTTGAATTCCTTGGTATTTCATATTTATTTGTAACTAGCTCTCAAAAAGTCTGAACTCATATATCTGGATTTTCATTAATAACTGAATTATTCATATTTTAAAATTATTAGGGTTAAAAAAACTCTCTTAAGTATAAAACCAAAGAGAGTTTAGAAAAAATTTTTACATTAAAATTACTCTTAGGTATTACCTAAGAGTAATTTTAATGATGTAGATATATTTTTTCTCATAAAATTATTTTTTTGTAATAATTAAATTAATAATAATTATTATATTAATAATGTCAATTTTTTTTATTAAAATGCTTCATCTGAATATACTCACGTTTCCTTAATTTGTCTTTTAATTTCCTCATCTTTTTTAATTGTAACGTCAGCTACTTGAAAAATCCATCATCTTGTTGCATCAGTATTATAATCAGTAAAATTATCAACTACTCACATATTTGCTGCAAAAGTTACTACTTGATATTGCCAATTATAACTACTTTCTGGATTGTATTCATAATCAAATCATATAGCTTTAATTAACATTGCTATAGCTTCAGATTTTGTTATTTTATCTTCTGGTCTGAAAGTATCATTTCTTGATATTAAATTGTTATCGACCAAAACTTCTACATTTCTACAAGCCCAAGTATTTGGTTTTGTATCAGATAAATCAGAAAATATATTGTCGCATTTATCTTTTTTTTCTAGTTTAGCAACTCATCTCGCAACTGCAGCGATTTCTTGTCTTAGAACATTATCATTTAAATTATAATTTTCTGGATCATTAATATGATTATTTATAATTTCTTGTTCAGCTAAACTATTAGCAGCGTCTAATTCGCTTTTAACAGAAACAGAAGCAAAAGAAGTAGTTCATAATAATACAGATATAGAAACAATTGTAATTATTTTTTTAAGCATAAATTAGTTATTAAAAATTAATATTTGAATTATAAAAAAATATACTTATATTGCAAAAAAATAACTCTAGACAATATCTAGAGTTATTTTTTTATATATTTAATTCTTCTAAAGCTTTAATTCTATCATCTAACTGTGGATGACTTGAAAATAAAATCATAAATCATTTTCTTCATTTTGTAGAGATTTTCATTGTAGCCAATTTAGAATCATCTGTTGAGGCTAAATTTTGCATACTTTTTAAAGCCCTTAATCAAGCTATCATTTTTTGTTTTCAAACAAACCTTGCACTTCCAGCATCAGCCTTAAATTCTCTATATCTAGAAAATTTCATTGTAATTAAACTCGCAAGAATTCAAAAAATTATTTGAAATACTATGGTTGTAATAAAATAAACAATCCCTGATAATTTTTCATCAACTGCTTGCGATACAATATTTGCAGCTATTCTTGCAAAAAATATTACAAATGTATTTAAAACTCACTGTAATAAAGTCATAGTAACCATATCTCAATTCAATACATGAGACATTTCATGTCATATAACTCATTCAATAGCATCACGCTCCATAATTTGCAACAATCAACTTGACACAGCAACTAAAGAAGAATTTTTTGTTGCTCAAGTTGCAAATGCATTAGGTTCAGGAGAGTTATAAAATCATACTTCAGGCATTTTAATATGCTCTCTTTCTACTAATTCTCTAACTACATCAAAAACTACTTTTTGTTTAGAATTCAAATTATCATATTCTGAAATAGGAATTATTTTAATAGAATAAGCTTTTTTAGCCATCCATTTTGACATAAATAAACTTATAAAAGCTCATCAAAATCAAAATATTAAAGAAAATATAAATAAACCTAAATAATCTCAACCAAGATATCAAGTAATATTAATTCAAAATACTTTTTCAACAATCATTACAGCAATAGATAAAACTATCATTATTGCCAAATTTGTTGCAAGAAACAAAAATACTCTCTTAAACATGTTTTTTTTAATTAGTAAATAATTTTTAAAATAAATTTATAATTCTAACACCATTTGTCATATATTATCGTTTTGGCTTTGCTGCATATTATTATTTCACAAAAATAGCTCAATTATTTCAAGATCATATTTTATATTATGTCATATAATCAAAATATCTAAATCTAGTACATTTTTTAAAAAAGTTTGTAAATAATTATCATTAACGGCCTCAGCTTTATGTAATCTATTTATATAGTAAATATTATTGTCATCAATATATATACTCACTCCGACAAGTTCAGCATCTATAATTTTTAAAGATGTTGTCTCTGTATCAAGTGAAATTTTATTAGATTTTTTTATTTTATTATATAAATCATCTAATTCCTTTTTATTAACAATTGTTTTAACCTTTAATCAAAAATCAGACCAAGTTTTCACTTTTATATCCTCAACTTCTCAAATTAAGCTAAAAAATTCTAATTCTCTAAAATATTCCTTTATATTATCATTAAGTAAAAAATGCGGTTTAAATTTAAAATCTTCCAATTCAAATTTTTTATTAACAATTCAATCTCAAGCAACTTCATCAGTTAACATATGTTCATCAAGATTAATATCTTTTATAATTGTTGCCAATTTTTTACTCAAAAATGCATTATCTTTAGAACTTAATAATTTTTCAAATGTTTTTCATTTAAAACAAGATTGAATAGATTTATCAAAATCCTTAAAAGATTTTTCTTTTGATACTACTTTTTTTACTTCCTTATAAACTTCCTCTACTCATCAAATATGATTAATTAATCATACAGCTTTTTTAGGTCAAAATCAATCAATTCATGGTATATTGTCAGCCTTATCTCATACTATAGCTAAATAATCAATTATCATATTAGGTTTTACTCAAAATTTTTCTTCAGCCTTTTTTGGATTAAATATTTTTCTTTTCATTGTATCATATACAGATACATTATCTGTTATCAAACTATACAAATCTTTATCTCACGAAAGAATATATATATCATTATCCTTATTTTTTCATAAATTATTTGCTAATGTTCAAATAACATCATCTGCTTCATATCACTCAATTTCAATAATATCAATTCCCATCAAACCTATCATTTTCTCAATATCAGAAATCTGTGTCCTCAAATTATCAGGCATTCTATCTCTAGTAGCCTTATAATCAGTATAAATATCATGTCTAAAGTTCTTTCATTTAGCATCTTTAAGAAAAATCAAATAATCAGGATTTTGCTTAACTAAACTATGCACAAAAAATTTAGCCATCCCAAAGATAGCATTAACTATTTTTCAATCCTTCGTCGCAAATTCAGGTAAGGCAAAAAACATCCTATAAATAAAAGAATTTCCGTCTATTAAGTAAATTTTTTTCATATAATATTTTAATGTAATATTTTATTGATTGTATTTATTAATTTAATTAATCCAAACTAAAAAACTTGACTACTGAATTAAAAGTATTATATTGATTAACACTATATGTATGAAAATAATTTTTGTACAGTAAGAAAAAAAGGAGTAAGGTATTATGGGGATTATGAATGCGGTCACAACTACAAATGATGCTAGAAGAATGTTGGCAAAACATTTTAAAGTGCAAAATTTTAACGTTGTAAGTGTTGCTGATGTAAAAAAATTTTTTATTCAAGTTGAAATAAATGGTAATGTAAAACATTGGGAATTAAAAACCTCATTACCTCAAAAAATTAATTAAAATATTAAATTATCTAAAATACTGATTAAGGAAGTGGACTATAAGTTCACTTCCTTTTATTTTTAATAAAAAATAGTTAATAATCAAAATATTTATTTTGAGTTAACAAAAAAATAAATAAAATAAAAAAAATATTATATAAAAAAATCCTGTGATACAACTTTTTAAATTAATAGAGAAAAAAAATCTGACTCATAATGTTTTTGAGATGATTTTTGAATCGGAAAATGAAATCAAGATGAAGCCATGACAATTTGTTACTTTTTTGCTTGAAAATATCTGATGAAGAGCTTATTCTATTCTTAAGTTGGAATGAAAAAAAATAACTCTAATAATTAAAAAACGGGAATTAGATTGATGATGAAGATGATGAAGTAAATTTATTTGTGAATTAAATATTTGAGATACCTTAAAATGAGTATGACCTGCATGACATTTTTTATTAAAAGAAAATTCTAATAATAAATTGTTTATCTGAACATGAACTGGTTTTGTGCCTCTTTTTAATATGATAAATTATTCATTAAATAAATATAAAGAAACTGAAGTTAAATTTATTTTTTGAATTAGAGAGGAAAATGATGTTTTTTATATAAGCGAGCTAGAAAAAATTAAAAAAGCAAATTCTAATTTTGATTTTGAAATATATATAAGTAGAGTAAAAGACCTGTATAGATTTCAAAATCAACATACAGATGTTAAAATTCATTCATGATATACAACAAATAATTTAATAAAAGAAAATATTATAAAATTTAAGGAAGCATATATTTGTGGAGCCCCAACTATGATTGAATGATCTGTAGAAAAACTTATAAATCTCTGATTTATTGAAAATGAAAATATTTTTTATGAAAAATATTAAAATAATTATCAAATCAAAAAAGCCTAAAATAGAATTTAGGCTTTTTTACTGTAAATAATTTATAATACTAATTCTAATATATCAACACTATTTCATACTGCAAAATCAAGATTGTTCATATGTGCATCTATTGCTTCATTATTTGCTCAATCAGATATAGCTTTAATTACAACACATTTATCTAATACTCCATATTGCTTAGCAACTGATAGGATAGCAAAAGCTTCCATTTCACAAACATCTGCTCAATAAGTATTTTTTAATTCTGAAACTTTTTCTTCATTATCAATAAATTGGTCTCATGTTAAACAAACTCAGCTTAGTATTAAATTAAATTTTTTTAAATCATACGATTTTCATATTGCATATTCAATAAAAATTGGTTTTTTTGCATAATCTAAATGTTCTCATTCAAATGGTAAATACATATCATGTTGAATAAATGTATTTGGTAAAAATACATCTCATATTTTAACCTCTTCACTATTTAAATTTCAAGCAATTCAAATATTTACAATTTTATCAGGTTTATAATTTTCAAGAATATATGTTGTTGCAATAGCTGCCTGGATCTTTCATATCCCAGATAATACCAAAATTATTTTTTCATTTCAATTATTTGATATTCTTTTTCATTCAAAAACTGTGACATTATGTTTGTTATCTATTTCATGTAAGTCAAATCTTTTAATGATTATTTCTGCCTCTTCTTTCATGGCAGTTATTATAATTTTTGTTAATTCCATATATTTATATTATTTTTTTAAACATAAAGGAGTTTAACAGCTTTATATATTTTGTAAAGTAAACTTGTAAAAAACTAAGTTTTTAATAAACTATATAAAAATAAATTTTAAACTGTATACGTAATGGATTCACATTTAATTCCCATATTTTCCTTTTGAATTATCACATTTATTGTATGACTTACAATAATTCCAATTTTCATAAAACAAATAAAAAAATTAAAACTAGGAAAACAAATTAGAGAAAATGCTACTATCTGAAAAGCAACTGAATTTGCAAAATTGCACAAAAAAAAGACCTGAACTCCTTCAATGTGATGAGTTGTGATTATTTTTATAGTTTTTTTAATGGTTTTACTTAGTATATTATTCCAAAAACTAAATTTTATTAATAATAATCTTTTAAATCAACAAGAAACATATTTACCACTTTTTACACTTTTTAGTGTTTGAATACTTTGATTTGTAGATGATTATTTAAATGCTAAATGAATTTGAAAGAATAAATGAATTTCAGCAAGAATAAAAATGTTGTGATTAACAATATTTGCAACAATTTGAGCTTTTTGGTTTTTTTATAAATTAGGATGGAATATTACAGATTGAGCCTGAGATTTTGTTAGATGAATAAATCATCCTTTTTGAGAAGATCTTAAAATTTGATATTACTTCATACCGCTTTTTGTCCTAGTAATCATATCATCCGCTAATAGTGTAAATATTACCGATGGATTAGACTGATTAGCTTGATGATTATTACTATTTTCTTTTTCTATTTATACATACATAACTTTTGATCAATGAATGTTTTTATTGTCTACATTATGTATAAGTATAGTCTGAGCATTGATTGCATTTCTATGGTTTAATGTAAAACCGGCAAAATTATATATGTGAGATGTCTGAAGTTTAGCTTTGTGATCAACATTATGAATATTAGCAATGATTACTAATACATTATTTGTATTATTAATTATATGAGCTATTTTTATACTTAATACAATAAGTGTAATAATACAATTAACTAGTAAAAAATTAAGAAATTGAAAAAAAGTTTTTAGAATTGCACCTTTTCATCATCATCTTGAGGCTATCGGATGGTCAGAAGAGAATGTAGTTTTCAGGCTTCGGTTAATATGAATAGTAACTTCAGTTACATGAATAATATTTTATATATTACAGAAATAACAAAATAAATATTATGTGATTCAAAATGATTAATGAAAGCTTTGAATGTGAAAACTGTCATAAGCAGATCAATAAACACACAGAATGATCAGCTAGAAATCATTGCCCAAATTGTCTATACTCAAAACATTTAGATGAAAATTTTCCATGAGATAGAGAATCTAAATGCCTATGATTAATGCAACCAATTGATATAGACTACAAAAAAAATAAATGAAACATGATTAAACATAAATGTAAAAAATGTTGAAAAGAAATTTTAAATAAAATTGCTCCTGATGATAATTTTTTAGAGTTTATAAAAAAAAGAAATAAAATTATATAATTTTATTTCTTTTTT
>JASFZI010000096.1:0-4003 GCA_045107135.1 Candidatus Altimarinota bacterium | reverse complement strand
ACTAGCTGATTTATGTTTTGTCCGACATGTTATATGTTAAAAACTCTCTAGGTTTATGATAGCTTAATTGCTAGTTGTTAGTATATGATGTTTTGTTAGCTTGAAAAGTTGTTATAGCTTGTGGTTAAGCTTCAATCTCGGACACTTGATGCTCAACAATTTCTTTTATACTAGTAATTAGTTTTTCAACACTTTTAATAATTCCATCCATGTCAGCAATAGTGATTTCAGCAGCTTTACCATGTGCAATGTTATTTCTAGCACTTGAAAGTAGTGTAAGATGATTTTTTATTTGTTCTTTATTCGTTATTTTATAATCTAAAGCTGAAATTAGTTTTGCGTCTATATTCACTAAATATGATAATATATTACACCATTTTGGATTTTTCATATTTCCTAAAAAATCTGCACACCCGGATATTCCACCATCAGTTTTATACTTTGCTCCTATATCTTTCATACTTTTTTCTAAATGACCTGAAGTAATAATACATAAGTATTTTGCTTGGTGAGAAGAAAGCTCTTCAAAATCTATTTCAAATGTATCATCATCTAATATTTTTTGATCGATAATACGATTATTATCAACAAATAGTTTTAGTACATTGCTTGGCATTATATATTTCCAAATGCATCAATAGTTTTAGCAATTCTTCCATTAACTAAATCTTGAGTAGATTTTCTTGAATTACAAAATTCGATATATTCCTTATCATTTTTTAAATTATTATAGCATTGCAGTACTAAAGAAGAATTATTTAAATTTTTATTAGAAATATTTTGGGCTATTCCAATCATAACTGAATCTAGTAGTTGTGTGTTAATTACTCTTGAAGGAGGCAATACAAAATCATTTTTTTCAAATGTTGTTGCTAGAATTTTAATTGTTTTACTAAATATCTCTTTAAAATCTTCTAACTCAGAATCTGATGGGTTTCTATTTTTTTTCATAAATAAGTTCATAAAAGTCTTCATAGTAGGTTTATATTTTTTAAAATCAAAATTTAAAGCAAAAAATCTAAGTATTAATTCTTGTGGTTTTTGGCGACTTTTATTCAATTGAATAAAGTCGTCCCATTCTTTATTTTCAGCTAATTTATTTAATAAATCATTGAATTTTCCATGATAACTTGAAGCTCGAATTTCTTGTGCCTGCAAATTAACACCTCCTGTGTTTATTCTTTCGAAAATCTGATAAATACTATCATCGTTTACATCTGCACCTTCTTTTACTATTATTGCATGTATTGAAAAATCACCTAATTGAAACTGTTCTGTATCTGTAAGATCTGAATATTTTTTTCCTTTCCATCTTTTATCAATTCCAGATAACTTGAAATCATCTTGATAAAATTTTAAAAGTGACATTAATCTTTGTTGTCCATCGATAACAAAATATTTATTACTATCTGCATCTTGTCCTAAAAATATTGAAGGTATTGGTAATCCTAAAAATATTGATTCTATCAATTTTGATGCCTGACTATTTGTCCAAACATATGAACGCTGAAAAGGAGGAATATAGTAATATCCCTTTTTTAAACGAGGGATAAGAGAATCAATAGTTATTGATGTGCTATAACTAGTAATACCACTTGGTGCTTGACTGAAATCATCTTCTAATGTGTCGTGATTATCATAATCAATGATTATGTCTTCGGTGTTTTTATTCAATTTTATATTTTCTATTTCCATTTTTTACCTTTAAGTTTATTCTATTTAATATTTGTACTAAGTAAAGCTAACGGCAGTCGTGAGCGATAATTTTCCCGCTAGGGTAAATTATTAGCCTCCTCGTTTTTGTTATACTTTTTGCCCAATTTCAAATAAAAACTCTGGAGCAAAATCTGCCCCATTTTTCCATTCTATAGTATTATGTGATATAAAAAAATCTTTAAAAAATAGCTTATCTTTTAGAGGTTCAAAAACCTCTCCAAAAAGTTCATCTTTTAAATCAACAGTTCTAACTTCATCATTGTTAAATTTCAATTTCAATTGATAATCAGTTATGTAATTTGCTTCATCTACATGTAAAAACATTTTGTCTCCTTATGATAATGGTGGAATTTTTAACAAAGTTTTTCTATCTTGAGCCAAGTCCCAATCTTCCATTAACTCATCTTTATGTAAGTCTAACCATTCAAAAACCATTTTTAAAGCTCTCTTTGACATTTTTCCATTTACTAAACCTGTCTTAATATCTACAGATATTTCATAATCTTGATAAATCGCATGAAAGTGTGGTGGGTTATGCTCTCGAAAGTTCATTGTTATTGCTATTCCATAAAATCTACTTATTTCTGGCATTTATTTGCTCCTCGTTAAATCATTTGATTGATTATATCAAAAATTAATTGGTCTATATAGTTTCTAGTCCAGTTATCAGAATTTCAAATTTACATTCTTCAATATTAATATTATTGTTAGTTTCTGTACCAACTATAATATCCGTATCATTATTAATGAAATTGTTTATTTTTACCATCGTACTACTAATATCAGATAAGCTTTTATTTTCATTTATAATAAAGTTTATCAAAACACCTTTTGATTTACAAAGGTATTTTTCAAACCTTTGTAATAATTCAACCTCTAAATTATTTATTTCCATTATGTCACTGTTAAACCCAATACTATAACCTTGATGAGCATTAATTGTCTTATAATCTGCATAACTTAAAGCAATTTCCATTTTTATTTTTCCTTGTTAGAAATAAATTCTTCTTTAACCCCAATAAGAACTTTATATATGGTTTCTTTATTAGGTGTATTTCTTGATATTTCTTTTGTTTCTATAAGTATACAATCATCACCAAGTTCTAAAGTTGCTTTTCTTAAAGCTTCCAGTGGTGTTTTTGCTGTATATAAAAAAGTTCTCATTTTTAACTTTCTAGACTTTCAAATTTATCTATTTTCAATTTTTCAATTTTTCTGATAAATTCAATAGTTTTATTCATATCTACAATATCATTTTCATTAGTTATTCTAAATTCATTCTCTAAAAATCCAATTGTTACACTTTTTCCTGTTCTCACAACTTTTGGTTTTTTAATGAAAATATTATTTTCGTTACTAATAATATGAGTTTTCCACTTATTAATAATTGATTTTTCTATTTTATTGTTTGTTTTTGTATATAGTTTTATTTTTATTTGACCAACATACTTATTTTTTTCCCAGCTAGTTTCAATTTGTAAATAAATATGGTATTTAAGACTATCCTTAGTATCCCAATTCCACCAAAATCCCAAAAAACCACCTTGTCTATTTGAGACATAGTCCCAATTTCCTTCTCCAAGTTTTTCTTTTAATTCAATATAAAAACCTTTCCATGCATTCCAAGACCAATTATCAATGGGTGTGAGTTTATAACTATTTATCGAATCTTCGATATTTTGTAGATAATCAGTATAGTTTTCAATAATATCATTTTTATATTTTAGACTTGTTAAGATATTTAAAAAATCTTTTCTTAAATAAATTTTATATTTTTTATCAACATCTTCATAATTACTTTGATCACCAGTCTTAAAATAAATTGGTAAAATTTCAGTATCACTAAAATTTGCTTTCACTTTTTCAAAATATCTTTTTAGCTGATCAGAATGATTTTTTGTATTTGTTTTATCTTCAATAATAATTGAATATTTATCATTGATGATACATAAAATATCTATATTCTCATATTGCTTTTTAATTTCTATTTTTTCATACTCTGTTGGTCGCTTAATACCTTCAAATTTATCAAACAGTGAATTTAAAAAATTTATTGCTAAATTATGTAAATCATTATTTAGCTCTTTATTTTCTATTTTAGCCCATTCTAAAATATAACAAATTACAGCATCTTGACTTAGTTCGCTTGTGGCATAACTAAATATATTTGGTTTGTTCATGGTGTTCCTTTTGAGTATAACTCTTTATTCATCACGATTATAGTCGTTTTAACCTTAAATCACAGTATTAACTAGCACACATTATGCACTACATAAAGACGAAATAA
>JASFZI010000095.1:0-15200 GCA_045107135.1 Candidatus Altimarinota bacterium | reverse complement strand
TATTCAGTTTAGTTTATGTCAGTTTATTATTATAGTTATATTTTCTATACTATTATTGGAGTATGTTATTCAAATAGTTAAAAATATAATGAGAATAATTATAGTTTTTTTCATATGTTTTAATTATTTAGCTTGTGTTTTATATAATATCTATATAATGATTTTAATCAAAAAATATTACTAAATAATATAAAAAAAATATGGCAAAAACATACATTGATGGAACTAGTTGTAAGGCTATAAATGGACAATTTGGAGAATTTTTTAATATGAGTTTTAATATTGAAAAATTACAGCAATATGCAAATGAAAAAGGGTACGTTAATATGACAATGAGTAAAAGAAAGGAGCCATGACAATATGGTGACACTCATTATTTTACATTAAATGAGTGGACTCCAGAAGGGAATACTAATAATGAAGTTCAACAAAAAAATGATAATGTAAATTGAGATATTTCAGTTGAAGATATCCCATTTTAATAAAAAAAAGCTAAATATAACTTATTTAGCTTTTTTTTATTACTATATTTTTACTTAATTAAATATTTGTGATATTATATATATATATAGATTTTTATCATTACAAATATGATTTTGAATAGAAAAAAAATAAAGAAAATTTTTAACAAATTTTTTAAGAAAATTATTCCTGTTATAAATGCCTTTACATTAGTCGAATTAATAGTTGTTATTACAATTTTATTAGTACTGTCGACTATTGTTTTTTATAGTGTTACATGATATTTAAAACAAGCAAGAGATGTTTCAAGATTTGAAAATTTAAATAGAATAGATTTTTGAATTGAACTTTTTGTTATAGAAAAATGATTTTATCCTAAACCTGATAATTGAATAGAAATAACTTTTAGTTGATCAGAGCTATGGAATCAATGAACATTCTGAGATAATCTTTTATTATCAATTTGAAAATTAAGTGCTAAACCTGTTGATCTAGTAAGTATGAATGATTTTACATATTCTCTTGCAAATGATGGAAAACAATATGAACTTTGAGCTGTTCTTGAATCTGATCAATTAATTTTAAATAATTTTGTTTCAGAAACATATGCTAAATCAAGAATACCAGTAAGAAGTATGGTAGTTTGAAATTATAATTGATTTACTCTTAGTGTTTGAACAGGCTGATTAGTTTATATTTTAGCATTACCTACTATTTTATCTTACGATACTACTGAAACAGATATTATTAAGCTTATAGAAAAGAAAACTTTAGCCTACAGATGATATTGAAATATCGCAGCTTCATATACTTGAACTGTTTTCATAATAGATTGATGATTTGATTTTGATCCTAATATATTTGTTTTATATTCATGAACTTATGATAATTTAATAAATAATGAAAGTGAATGGATACAATTACTTAAAAATACTCAATCTGCTTACACTGGAACAATTTTAGATCCAAATCCATTACTTGATAAAATTTTAGGAATTGATATTGATTTACTTAATCCTTCTAAGGAAGTTAGGGAATTAGCTTACGATTTAGTAATTAATGATTTAAATATTTCTTTACCTATAGAATTAACTTCTGGTTCTAATTGGTTGACTTATGACTTAACTAATTGACTTTTAGATAGCGATACAAGGTCTATAACGCAAGATTCATTATCAAACTTGTGGTTTGCAACAAAAAATGGTGTAAGTACATTTATTTGAAATACTTGGTGAAGTTATACTGAAGCAGATTGACTTGTTGATAAAGATGTAAGGGTAGTAATTGAATCTGATAATTTAGATATGCGGTTTGCTACAAATAAATGAGTGAGTATATTTGATTGAACGACGTGGACAACTTTAACAAAAAGTGATTGATTAATAGATGATGATGTTGTTGCATTAATACAGGATTCACTATGAAATTATTGGTTTGCAACAAAAAAGTGAATTAGTATGTATGATGGAATTACATGGACCAATTATGATGCTAATGACTGATTAGCTGATAAAATTGTTACCTGAATTACTGAATGATCTTCATGAAATATTTGGATATCAACTATTGATTGAGTAAGTAAATTTGATTGAACCACATGGATTACTTATAATATAACTGATTGATTAGTTGATAAAAATGTTTTATCTATATATACTGATAATCTTTGAAATATTTGGTTTTGAACAATTGATTGAGTAAGTAAATTTGATTGAAACTCATGGGTAAATTATAATGAATCTGATTGATTAATTGATAAGTATGTAAATAATATTTTTCAGGATGCAGATGATAATATGCGGTTTGGAACTGCTGCGTGAGCTAGTATGTTTGATGGTGTTAATTGGATAAATTATACAATAGATGACTGATTGGCAGATAATGATGTACAGGTCATATTTCAAGATTTTGATTTAAATATATGGTTTGGAACTAAAGATTGAGTTACAATATATTTCAATTAAAAAAGACTAATAAAGTAGTCTTTTTTAATTGAATAAGTTTTTTAAATTCTTATAATGATTATAAATTTAAATAATTAAATATAATTTATGAAATCTAAAATAAATAGTATATTATCTGAGATTGATAAGAAAAAAAATGAATTAAAAGTTGAATATCACAAATTAATGGTTAAATATGGTTTTACTTTTTCTAAAGGAAAAATCATATTTAATTCTAATATTATAAAGACTAATAAAAAATATAAAAAATCTATATATGATTCAATCTTTAATGCGAAAATTAGAGAAATATTATCCATGCCATTCATTTATGCAATGCTGTTTCCAGCTATATTTTTGGATTTAATGCTGTTTATTTATCAACAAACAGCGGTTAGATTATATTGAATTCCATTTGTAGTAAGAAAGGATTATATTATATTTGATAGGTGACAGTTAGATTATCTAAATTTTCTACAAAAAATGAATTGTATGTTTTGTACTTATGTTAATTGATTATTTGCTTATGCTACAGAAATTTGATGAAGAACTGAAAGGTATTGGTGTCCAATTAAGCATGCTAAAAAAACTGCATGATCTCATGAACGGGAAAAACATTTTGCTGATTATTGAGATGCTGAATGATTTAAAGAAACTTTTTGTAAAGATAATAATACATATAAAAAATAAAACTAATTTCTTAGTTTTATTTTTTTATTCAAAATATTTCTAAAGAATTTTTTAATATTATATTATCACATTGTTCTCATCTTAATTCACTTATTTTTTTAACTATATATTTTGTGAATAACGGTTCATTCTCTTCTTTTCATCTAAATGGAGTTGGTGTTAGGTATGGGCTATCAGTTTCTGCTAATATGTTTTTAATAGGTATATTTTTAGCAGTTTCTTGGATTTCTTTTGCATTTTTGAATGTTACTATCCCTGAAAAGCTAATTTTGCAATTTGGTGAAAATTTTAATAGTTTTTCAGCATATTCAAGATTTTCACTATAACAATGAAATATAAAATTTTTATATCATACTTTTTTAAGTATAGAAAAGACATCATCTTTAGAATCTCTATTATGTATAATTAACGGCAAATTATACTTTTTTGCCAATTCTATTTGAGCTTTAAAAAACTTTTTTTGAGTTTTAATTTTTAATTTTTTTATTTCTACAGCCATTTCATCCTTATCTAACCAATAATAATCTAATCAACATTCTCAAATTCATACAATTTTATTTTTATTATTTTTAATAAGGTTTTCCAAAATAACAATTGCGTCATTTAAATCTAAATCATATGTATCGCAGGGATGTATTCAAACGGATACAAAAACTCACTCATATTTATCTGCTATTTCAATTGCTTTGTTGCTAGTTTCAATATTGGTTCAGATGATATTTATATATTTTCATCCATTTTTGAAAAAGTTATCAATTACTTCGTATTGGTCTTTTTTTTTGTTCAAATATGGATGACAATGTGTATCAAAAATAGTATTCATAATATTTATATAAAAAAATCTCTTTTTATAGAGATTTTAGAAAGTAACTCAAGATGTTGAAAATAAAAATTGTTCTTCGTTAATATCTTTAAAATTAGCATTTAAGATATTTATATTTTCAGGTTTTTCTTCTTTTTTCTCAATATTTAACTTAATTAATTTATCTCCTGCTTTTATATCAAGTGCTTTTTCTGTAGTAAGAATAAGAGAGCTAATTCATTTTGTATTTGTTAAATTTATAATATCTCAAATATTAGAACTGACTTCAATTATTGAAACATTTTCAGGATTATAAGCTAAACTGAGAGATAGATTAGTAATTTGATTAATATTATTATTTGATATTATAAAAAAATCATTTTCAATTTTTTCAATAAATAAATCTGATTTATTTTCGATAATTTGTGTATCTAATGCACTAATTTTTAAATATTTACCGATTTCATTTCAATCTATTAATAAAAAATTAATTCAAAAAGCTAAAACTAAACTAGCCAAGATTATATTTAAATTTGATAAAAGTTTATGATTTTGGTATTTTTTTATAATATCTTTCATTTAGAAAAAATAATTAAAAAGTATTTTTTATATATTATTTAAAAAAGGCTTTTTGTAAAGCGAAATATACGTAGTTATTTTATAATTTTATTTTTTTGAAATTTTTTATATAATATTTTTGTAAAATTTTAAAAATTAACATTGTTTTTATGTATAAGGAAATAAATACTAATGAATTTAAAGAAAAATTTTTAAATAATAGGGATAGTTTAGAAATCATTGATGTAAGGGAAAATTTTGAGTTTAATCAATTAAGAATTAAATGATCTAAACTTATACCAATATCAAATCTTGGAAACAAGCTAAATGAAATTAATTGGGACAAGGAAGTTATAATTATATGTAGATCATGAGCAAGAAGCTGATATATAACTAATATATTGAATTCTAAATGATTTGATTCTAAAAATCTAGCTTGAGGTATAGAAATTCTTAAGCTAAACTGTGAGGAATGTATGAAACAATGAGATATAAATAAAGATTATTTTGAGTAAAAAAATCATTGATTAATTAATTAGTTAATTAATCAATGATTTTCAAGTGTTTCTATTTGAGTTTTATTTAGAATTTTTCTCAGTTCTTTTGTATCTATTTTTTTTAGTTTTTCTAAATTTCAGTATTTATTTAGAATTTTTTTTCTTGTTTTCGGTCAAAAACCAGGCAATTCTTCAAGTATATTTTTTTTCATTGCCTTAATTCTACTATCTCTATTAAATGTAATTGCAAATCTGTGTGCCTCGTCTCTTATTTTTTGAATTAATCTTAGTTCATTTGAATCTTTGTCCAACAAAATAGGCTTTGATTTTCATGGTATAAATAATTCCTCCTCGCGCTTAGCAATTCAAACAACCTGTAAATCAACATTACTTTCATTAATTATTTTTACTACACTACTTAGCTGTCATTTTCATCAATCTATTATTATTAAGTCAGGTGTATTTTTATTTTTTCCTAACTCTTTTATTCTTCTACTCATTATTTCCTCCATAGAACCGAAATCGTCTATTTTTCATTCTGATAGACTTTTTATTTTGAATTTTTTGTATTTTGATGTGTTGCTTTTTCAATTTTCTATAATACTACGACTAGCTACAGTATAATTTCATGAAATATGTGAAATATCATTACATTCAAATATTACTTTTTTATTTATAATTTTATATCAAAGTATTTTTAATATATTTTGCATAGTTTTTTTTGTAAATCATTTTGTACTTAATGAATTTAAGTGTGATTTGTAAGCATATTCATAAATATTTTTATAACAAAGGCTAAGAAGGTCTTTTTTTGTTCATATTTTTGGTATTTCAAATTTTATTTTTGAATTAATTGATAATGGGATAGGAAAAAGGTAAGTTATTTTATTGTTTATATTGTTATTTTCAGCAAAATTTCATTCAATAAAATTTTTCAAAACTTCTTGCTTGTTTTCATCTAATTTATTTTCTATATCATAATTATAAAAAGATGTGATAAGTCCATCCCTTATTTCAATCATTCAAACAAATATTTTATCAAATTTTTCAATGTAGTTTATTATATTATAGTCTCATTCAACTCATTCTCTAACTATTTGATATATGTTAAGTGATTTTATACTTTTAATATCTTTTTTTATTTTTTCGGCTTCCTCGAATTTTAATTCCTTTGCTTTTATAAGCATTTTTTCTTCTAATATCTTAATTATTTCTCATGTATTTCATTTCAAAAACACTTTAATTTGATTTATTTTTTCTTTATATTCTTTTATGTTTTCAGGGTTAAGTAGACATGGTCAACTACATCTTCATATATGATAATCCATGCAGGGAATTTTTACTCATCAATTGTTTTTTATTTTTATTTCTGAATCATTTTCTATAAAAAGAATATTACAACTTCTGTATCAAAAATTTTTCTTAATAAATTTAAAGATATTATTTACATAACTATTTGATGTATATGGTCAGAAATAAGTTCAGTTTTTATTTTTTATCCTAGTTTTTATAATTTTTGGTATTACTTCGTCAGTAATTTTAATATAAACATGGTTTTTCCCATCTTTCATTAATATATTGTATTTTGGAAGATGTTTTTTTATAAGGGTTGTTTCAAGTATAAGACTTTCAGTTTCATTATTAGTTAGAATTATCTTTATATCATTAATTAATTCTACCATTTTTTGCTTAGCAAAATTTAATTTTGATTTTCAATTAAAATATGAATTAACTCTAGATTTTAGATTAACAGATTTTCATATATATATTATTTTTCAAGAACTATTAAAAAACTGGTAAATACCAGGTGTGTTAGGCAGTTTTTTTAAAACTAATTGAATTTTATCTAACATTTTTTTTATTTAATATGTATGACCTTGATTATCTTAAATCTATTGTTCAGTCATTTTTTTCTATTTTTGATATAACTTTGTATAGCTCTTCTTCTTTTTCATCTTTTTTCATTTTTTTTCAAATATAATTTTCAACTACTCATCAAAGAGCATCCATTATTATATCAAATTTATCCTTTTCTTTATCTTCTCTTTCAGAGGCAATTGTACTAGTTTCTTCAATCAAATCTACTCATCTATATGGGTTTATTGCGTTTCTTAAAACAATAGTATCATCTCAAAATTTGTGGATTTTAAGATCTCATTTTTTTAAAAATTTATCACTTATTCATACTTGATCAACTTCTAATCATTCAATTTTTTCGTAATCTACAGAAATTGTACCAGTCTTAAATAATGCCCGTTCTAATGCAACAACTCATTCGTCAGTGATTATCCATACATCATTATACCAATCAAAGATATCGTATATAATTTTGATGAAAATTATTATTAATAATAATTCAAGATAATAAAAAGGGACTAAATCTTTTATCCTTTCAGAATAAAAATATAAAAAAGATGGAATTAATGCTCACATTGTTAACCACAAAAAAAGTTTACTAAAAATATCTATAAAGTGGATATGAATTGTTCATACTATTTTTTGTCATTCAGGGATATATTTTTCAAAAAAACTAGTTTCAAATTTGTTCATTTTTTTATTTTAATTCTAAAAGAATAGGACAGTGATCAGATCACATTATTTCTGTCATATATTTTATATCATTTATATTATCTATGAATTCTTTATTAATGACAAAATAATCAATCCTCCATCAAACGTTATTTTTTCTTGCTCACGCTCTATAACTCCACCAAGAATAGATATCTAGCTTATTTGGATTTAGATGTCTCCAAACATCTAAATTTCAATCATTAATAAGCTCTCATATCTTTTCTCTTTCTATTGGTAAAAATCAAATTGATTTTTGATTCTGTTTAGGCCTAGCTATATCTATCTCAGTGTGACATATATTAAAATCTCATGTCAAAATTATGTTTTTTCAGTCTTTTTTTAATTTTCTAGTATAATTTATTAAATGATTATAAAAATCTAGTTTATAACTAATCATTTCTGTTCAATCAGCCTTAGTTCATCCATTTGGGAAGTATCAATTAAATAAAATGGTATTTTTTCAGTTGTACTCAAACTCAATTTCTGTAACTCTTCAATCAGTATGAAAATGTTCAATTTCATCAAAATGATTTTTCATATCAATGATTTTCAAATTTTTCTTATAAAAAATTGCTGTTCAAGCATATCATGGTCTTTCTCATGAATGCCAAATATACTTGTATCATTCTAGCTCTCATACATCTTTTAAAAATTGATTTTCAAAAGCCTTAGTCTCTTGAATACATAAAAAATCAGGTAATTCAGTTTCTACGAATTCTTTAAATCATTTTTTTGCGACTGCTCTAATTCAGTTTACATTCCATGATATTATTTTCATTTTTATTTTGTTTATTAGTAGTTATTTTTATTATTTTATCTTTTGATTCTAAAAAGTAAAGTTTTTAGATATTAATTAATCTTGAATTATTTTTAAATTAAATATAATACATTTGTAATAAAATTTAGAACTAAACAAAAAAAAATGACAAACGAAGAAAAAAATAAATTAGAAGAACAAGATATTATAGAAGAAATTCAGGAAGAATTGGATGAAATTGAAAATGAAGATGGTACAATAAGTGAAGAAAAATTAGAAGAAGTAATCAATCCTTCAGAAGTTATAACTGAGGAAGATGAAAAATGTGCAGATATTTTAGCTAGAACTATGGCTGATTTTGATAATTTTAGAAAAAGAACAGAAAGAGATAAACATGATATGATCTTTTTTTTAAAACAAGATATCTTTTCAAAAATACTTCCTAGGTTAGATGATATTGAAAGAATTATAAAAAATACTCCAATAGAATTACAGGATAATCCATTATTTGAATGAATTGTATCAATGCAAAAAAAATTATTAGAAGATTTATTGAAAATGTGAGTTAAACAATTTGATTCAAAATGAGATGAGGTTAATCCTGATATGCATGATGTTATGACTACAGTTCCTTGAAAAGATAAATGAATTATTTTTGATGAATTTGAAAAAGGTTACAAGCTTTGAGATAAAATATTGAGACATGCAAAGGTTATAGTTTGAGCATGAAAATAAAAAAAACTTGTATTAAATTGTATTTCAATATAATAAACCAAATTATTTTTATATAATATTTATATGAATTCCAAAAAGAGTATTATTTTAGTACTCATATCTGTATTGTTGTTTTCTGTATTATGACTAGAAGTCCACGCTTCTAGTTCTTTTTCAGATTTAGAAACACAAATACATTCATGATCTAATACTACTAAAATTAAAAAATTACAATTAGCACTAACTGAATTCAAATTATATTCATGAGAAATTGACTGAATTTATTTAAGTGTAGAATCTTCTTTACTTGATTATCAAAAAAGTACAGGATTAATTAAAACTGATACAGATTATTGAGCATGATATTTTTGAGTAAAAACATTAACATCATTAAAAGAAGATTTTCCAAATGATTTTGTTGAAATTACAGAAAAACATTTACAAATGGATTTTCCTTCAACCAATACTAGATATTTTTATATAACAGCTTATTATTCACCATTACCAGGTCAAAATAGATATACTACATGATCATATTCATGAGATATTAGATTGAATTGATGATGAAAGACTACAGCATCTTGAAAATGAGTTTTTGATTGATTATTAGCTGCACCATCAAATTATGCATATGGTACTAAAATAGAATTTGAATGATTATGAGTATGAGTAGTTGAAGATAGGTGATGAGCAATTGTAAATGCTGGAGAAAGAAATCATGAATATGATAGAATTGATATTTGGATGTGATATGGTGATGAGTGATTAGCTAGAGCATTAAAATGGTGAAAAAGAAAAATATTATGAAAGGTTGTCCCAGGTACTAGAGAGTTATCAATAGAATTTTGATCTTCTCCTGTAGCTAAGTATAGCAATTTAAAAGTTGATGCAGAAAATCCAAAAGAAAAAAATGTAAAAGAATTACAAATATTATTAACTGAAATTGAAGTATATTCATGAGTAATAGATGGTAAATTTGATAGTGTAAAAGAAAAATTAATTAAATATCAGGTAGATAATAATATAATAACATCAAAAAGTAGTCATGAAGCTGGTTATTTTTGAGAAAAAACTTACGCAATCATCAGAAAATGATATGGTGATTTAGAGGTTTTTAAAGTAAAAAATAATAAACTAGATGAAGATGTTGTTTTAGCAAAAGATATTAGAGATAAATTAGATCAATTAAATCTAAAGATTACAGCTTCTATTAACGAAAAATATTGAATAAATACTACAAAGTCTATAAAATATAGAAAAGATATTAGAGCTGCGATAGATAAGCAAACAGCAATTATTAAAAGCGACTTAAGAAAGAAACAATTAAAATATCTTAAATCACTTATATAAGTAAATAAACATACTAAAAAAGAAAAGTCAATAAGTATATTTATGATTTTTCTTTTTTTTGTGTTAAAATATATAAGTATAAAAAATAAAAACAAAAAAATGAAAAAAATTCTTTCTACAATAGTTATAATCAATATTTTATTAGGTTTTCTTTTATCTGAAGTAAATGCTACTGATAATAATGGTTATTTCGTTGTTACTGCATATTATTCACCACTACCGGACCAAGAATATTATTTAACTGGTAATTATGAATCTGAAAAAAGACTGAATGGACAATGAATAAGATGAGCTTCATGAAAAGAGGTTTTTTCTTGAATGTTAGCAGCTCCAAAGAATTATACCTTTTGAACTAAAATTTATTTAGAATGATTATGAGTTTGAGCTGTTGAAGATAGATGATGAGCAATTGTAAATGCAGGGAATAGAGGGTATAGCTATGATAGAATAGATGTTTGGATGTGATATGGTGATGAATGATTAAGAAGAGCATTATATTGGGGAAAAAGAACAGTTAAATGAAATTTTGTTTCTAATAATTCAAATGTAACTTTAAATTATTATACAATTGCATCTCCTGAATGGGCTACAAAATGATTAAATAAAGTCTCAAATATATTTTCAACATGATTATGAAAATGAAGTGACTTAAATTTAGTTAAAGAATTACAGGAATTATTGAAAGATGCTGAATTATATATGTGAGATATTAATTGAATATATAATAATGAAGTAATAGATATAATATATGATTTTCAAATTGAAAATGATATAATTAAACTTTGAGAATACTATGGAGCTTGATATTGGGGTAAATCAACCAGAGCTCTTTTTCTTAAAAAATATTTAAATTGAGAATTTGATAAAGAAATTATCAAGATAGAAGAGAAAAAAGAAATAGTTGAAAACGAGATATTTATAGAAATAGAAAAAAAAGATTTATCAATATTTGATTCTGCTGCTAATAATCAGGAAAAAATTAAAAAATTACAGACAATATTAAAAGAATTGAGTTTGTATGATTGAAAATTAACTTGAATTTATAAAGATGTTATTGATCCAATATATTATTATCAATTATCTAAATGAATTGTGATTTGAGTTTACTCACCATGAGCTTGAAATTTTTGACCTAAAACTAGAGCTTCTTTAAAAGAAACTTATAATAATTATTTAGATACAAAAGAGTTAAATAAAATAGAACAAGCAAGGATAGATGAAGAAAATAGATTAGAGCAAATAAGAATTGAGGAAGAAAAAATAAAAGCCGAGGCTAGAAAAAAAGAGCTTGAAGAAAAATATAAACATTTAGAAAAATTGTCACTTGAAAAAGCAGAAGAAAAATTAAAATTTATTTGAACTCCAAAGTTTTGAGAAGTATCACACTCGGTAAGGGAGTTACAATTAACTCTTAAGGATTTAGGTTTCTTCGAACAAAAAGATACTGCAATCTATGGACCAATAACAAAAGAAAGTATTATTGCATATCAAATTGACAGAAAATTAATCTCACTAAACACCGATCCATGAGCATGATCTATTTGACCCAAGACAAGAGATTCTCTCAAAGAAGATCTTAAAGAAAGGTTTCTAAAAGAAATAGTAATAACTGAGAAATTTAATGAAAAAGAATTAGCTTGATTAGTTTGAAATAAAGCTTAAAAAAATAGTAATTAACAATTACTATTTTTTTTATTTAATATTTTATAACTTTATTATCTTTAAACAATTTCATATTTTTAATTTCTTTCACTGTTTTATTACCTTTTCAATTAATAAATCTAATAACTTCATTAATATTTGCTTCGCTTAATCAAATAGTTGATTTTCAATTCGAAATATAAAATATATGTCTTATTATTTCTTTTTGTAATAGGGAAGAGAGTGAATTGTAATCTGTTATATTAAACTCATTTTTAGGATATTTGTTTAAAAACTCAATAATTTGTTTATCAATATTTTCTTTAACTTCTTCTAAATAGGTAATAAGATTATTTAAATTATTTTTATAATTTGAATTTATTTGTTCAAATTTAGGTATAATATCGTGTCTTAACTTATTTCTAGTAATACTAGTGTCAAAATTAGTTTCATCAATTTTGTATTCTAGTTTATTTTTTTTTAAGTAATTTAAAATATCTTTCTTTTCTGTATTAAGTAAAGGTCTTAATATTGCTCCTGATTTTTCTGTCATATTAATTAAACCTGTAAGCTTACTTCACCTAACTAGATTAAAGAAAAAAGTCTCAATTTTATCATCTAAATGATGACCTGTTATAACTTTATCAGATTCATATATATTTAATATTGCGTTTAAAAATGCATATCTCTTTTCTCTAGCTACTTCTTCTAGTCATTTACTAGGATAGAGTTTATTTCTTATTTCTTTTATGTTTGCTTCAGCAATTTCTACTTTAAATCAGTATTTTTTTCATAATTTTTCAATCCAAATTTCTTCCTCATCTGCTTCAGGTCTAAGTTTATGATTAAAATAACAAACTACTAAATTATCTTTATATTTTGTTTCTAAAATTTTATGCAATAAAAATATACTATCTGGTCAAGTAGAACAGGCTAATATAATTTTTTCGTCTAGTTTATAGTGGGTACTGAGAAAAATTTCTAAATCCATCATTAATAATCTATAATAAATATTTTTTTTGATTTTATTCTATTTTTGTAATAATTCAAGTAAATATACTTATAAAAAATATTCAATACAAAAAAATTGACAAATTAATCAATAATTCTATAATTAATAAAATATAAACGTTTTGTAGAAATTTTATAGTAATGAAAAGTAATTTTTTTATATCATAAAATGTATTATATGACACAACATGATTCAAATCAATCAATCAATAAAAAGGATATTACTGAACAAAAGATATGAGAAGTAAAAGTAGTTTCTAGTATAGATTTTAGTGTGGACTTTATTCAATCTTCATTATCATCTATTATAAATGATACTACTAATACTAAAATATTTTTTTCAACTAATGATCCTGTTTATGATTCAAGTGGAAAAATAAATGGGTTATTTTGAATTTCTCGCGATATCACAGATTTTAAAAAGGTTGAAATAGAATTAAAAAAAGCTAATAGAACTCTTAAAATGATTAGTGAATGTAATCAACTCATGGTAAAAGTTCAAACCGAACAGGAATTAATTGATAAAGTTTGTGATATAATTATTGAACATTGAGGATATAGTATGAGTTGGGTTGGATATATAGATAGTAAAAATAAAACAAAAAACATTTTTCCTGTAGCTCAATCAGGGTTTGATGATGGATATTTGGCTTCTATTGAAGTTACATGTGATGAAAATGATAAGCACGGTAAAGGGCCAATAGGTATTGCAATTAGAAATTGAAGACCTATAGTTGCATGTAACATACAAACTGATCCAAATTTTGTTCCTTGGAGAGAGGCTGCTATTAAAAGATGATATAACTCTTCTATAGCTCTTCCTCTAAGAGGAAATAATAATATAGTAATTGGAGTATTATCAGTTTATTCTAATGACTCTGGAGCCTTTAATGATGAAGAATTTAAGCTTTTAAATGAATTATCTATTGATTTATCAAGAGGTATTCAATGTTTTAGATCAAGAGAGGAAAAAATAAAATTAGATAAATTATTAAAAAATAGAGAAAAACAACTTGAAATAAAACAAAGAATATATTCTGTATGAACACTAGCTGGTGGAGTTGCACACGATTTGAATAATTCACTAGCTATAAATATGTGAAATTTAGAATTAGCTCTTATGGATAAAGAGCTACCACGTAAAGTTATAGAAAGTTTAAATAATGCTTTAATGGCAGGGCGTCAGGCTGCTGATACTATTAGGCAATTACAAAATTTATCAAAAAATTCTGTTACTGAGAAAAATAGTATAGATATATTTCAAGTAGCTAATATAGTATTTGAACCTTTAAAAAAAATAATTGATTGAAGTATTCAGGTATTAATTGAATTTAATAAAGAGGAATGTTTTATTAATTGAAACCTATCAGAACTTCATCAAATATTCTTAAATCTTGTAAATAATTCATTAAAAGCTATTGAGGAAGCAGAAAATAAAGAACAAAAATTTATTAAAATACGTGCGAATAATTATAAAAGTATTTATAATGATGAATCAGGAATTCCTGAAGGATACTACATACATATAACTTTTGAAGATAATTGAAGAGGTATGTCTGATAATACATTACGTAATGCTTTTGATCCATTATTTACAACAAAACAAAAATGTACTAAGAAAAGCCAAGGTTTATGATTAACGACTGTTTATAATTTTGTTACTGAAAGCCATAAAGGTTGCATTTTTATTGAAAGCAAGGAAGGACAATGAACATTAGTACATTTGTATTTACCAAAAGCTATAGAAATTGAAAAAGAAAAAGTAGAAAAAAAAGTTGAGACTAATACTCAAAATACAACTATTTTAATAATAGATGACGAGGAATTAATACAGAATTTTTTAAAAAATGCACTAGAATTACTGGGTTATAAAATAATAATTGGAAAAAATTGAAAGGATGGCCTTGATAAGTACATTAATAATGATGATATAGATCTAGTTATTTTGGATCTTACAATGCCAGATATATCATGACAGACTGTTCTAGAAAAAATGTTAGAAATAAAAAATGACGTAAAAGTAATTGTCGCTTCGGGTCAAAGCGATGAGGTTTTGAGAGATTGAATATTGTCAAAAGCAAAATGATTTCTACATAAACCTTATTCTGTAGATGAACTATATGAAAAAGTAAAAAATATTTTAGGTGGACGAAAACAATAAAATAAAAAAAAGAAATAAAATTATATAATTTTATTTCTTTTTT
>JASFZI010000094.1:0-17434 GCA_045107135.1 Candidatus Altimarinota bacterium | reverse complement strand
AAAAAAAGAAACACCAAAAAAAGAAACACCAAAAAAAGAAATTTCTAAAAAGGAAAAGAAAATTGAAAAGAAACCTATTGCAGAGAAAAAAGAAGAAAAGACTCCGGTTAAAAAAACAGAGGTTAAAGTTGAGAAGAAAAAAGCTTCAGTAGAAAAGAAAACAACTCAAGCTAAAAAAACAAAAGCTCCTGTTAAAAAAGATTCTAAACTAGAGACAAAAAAGGAAGAAATGAAAGATATAATAGAAAAAAGTACAAGCTCAGATAAGCAAACAAAAACTGACACAAAAACAGAATTATGGGATGATGGAATGACAGTTCCTGATTGGTTAAAAACTGATGATGAAAAATAACCACTAGCCCCCCTCCCTTGTAAGGAGGGGCTTTTTTTTGTAGTGTTTCTTTTTTTATTGCAATTATTAATATTATATTATAATAATGCATAGATTTTATATAGATTTAATAAAAATATAAATAATGGATAAAAAAGAAGTATTAGATTTTTTTAAGGATTTAGTAATTATAGTTGTAATTGTACTTTTTATAAGAACTCTAATAGCAATGCCTTTCCAGATAAATGGGCAATCAATGTATTCTTCATATTATGATAAAGAATTTATTATAGTTGATAGACTTTCTTATCGTATATGAGAAGTGAGTAGATGAGACGTGGTTGTATTTAAACCTTATGTAAGTGATGAAAAGAAATATTTTTTAAAAAGAATTATTGGTATTCCAGGAGATGATTTAAAGATAGAAGATTGAAATGTATATTTAAGAAAAGAATGAGAAACTGAATATACTGAACTTAATGAAACATACTTAAATGAAGATAATAAATGACATACTGTTATAGGTTGAAGCGAGGCTATGCATCAATATTCTTTAAGAGAGAATCAATATTTTGTTTTATGAGATAACAGAAATCATTCAACAGATTCAAGAGAATGTTTTTCTAGTTGTGCATTTGAATGAAAAGATAACTTTATAGCAAAATCTGATATTACTGGTAAATTATTTTTAGATTTATGATATTTTAATTTTAAATCTTTCTCATTTTTACAACCTGAGCTATGAATAGATACTGTTCCTAGATTTTTTGGTTCACCAAGTACTTTTGATTATTAAAAAATAATGAATAAATTTTATTTAATAGATAAGCCGTTAAATTTCACAAGTTTTGATGTGATAAGGATTCTTAGGAAGACTTTGAATACAAAAAAAATGTGACATACTTGAACATTAGACCCTCTGGCAACAGGAGGTCTTTTGATAGCAGTTTGAAATTATACAAAGCTTATTCCATATTTTGAAAAAGATACAAAAGAATATGAATTTACTGTTAATCTAGACTGAACTACAGACTCTTTTGATCTAGCTGAAGAAATTAATTTTTTAGATAAGTCATTACAAAAAAAATATAGTAAAGAATTAACTATAGATAAGTTACAAAAAATAATAGAAAAAAAATTTACATGAAAAATTACACAAGTGCCGCCTAAATATTCAGCCTTAAAGATAAATGGTAGAAAGGCTTGTGATTTAGTAAGAGAATGAAAAGATGTAGAAATTAAAAGCAGGGAAGTAACTATATTAAATATAGAAATTCAAGATTTTAAGTATCCTTCACTTTCTTTAAAAGCACTTGTTACAGCAGGAACATATATTAGATCAATCGCAGCAGATTTATGAGAACTACTTTGAACAGGGTGATATGTTACCAAATTAAGAAGAACTAAAATCTGAGCTTTAGATATTAGTTTGTGACAAATATTAGATAATTTTGATGAGAAAAAATCTTTAGATATAAAACAGTTATTTAGGAATAAAGAATTTGTTAAATTGGATAAAGAGGTATTAAAAAAAATTAATCATTGATTAAAAGTAGTTTGAAAATTTGATTTCAAAGTTTGAGAAGATTTATTTGTTTATGATGAAAATGAGGTAACAAATATAATACAATATGATGGAGAAAAGCTGATACCAAAGAGAAAAATTTAATTAAACTTTATTTAATAAAAAAAAAATTTGCATTAACTAATTTTTTCTATAGAATACACAGGCTTTTAGTGTTATATGGGTTATTAGCTCAGTTGGTAGAGCAGGTCCCTTTTAAGGACAAGGTCCTGGGTTCGAGCCCCGGATGACCCACCATTTGCTATTTAAAGTAGAAAGCTGGCTGAGATTGCACTCTTGGCCAGCTTTTTTTTGTGTATTTAAAGCTAATAAAAAATCATTCAAGGGTGTGTGAGATTTTAATTTTTCATATTCTATTTTTCAATTAAAAATTATATCAAAAACTATTTGTATAATTTCAGGGTTTTCCTTTTGTTGTACTAATATATCTAGGTGTGTGAGAACTTTTTTAGAGCATTGTTTAAACCTTGCTAATCATAATTGTTCTCATTTTTCTTTTTGTTTGTTTTTTAATTGAGTAATTTCTTTCTTTATATTTTGTAATTCCTTATTTTGAGCTTCTAGTAAATCAGGGTAGGCTATAAGTCTACTTACATTATCAGTTATAAAATTCTTCTTAGTTTCAAGTTCTTTTATATTGTTTAATATATGATTATTTTTCTCAATATTTTTATCTTTTCTTTCTTCGTAAACTTTATCAGATATAAAATTAAATAATTCAATAACTTTATCATCAAATTTTAATGAATAGAAAAGATTTACTATTTTATTATTTGTATTATCTCTTTTTAGGCTGTAGTTTTTATGTTTTATTCATTTTTTTCATCTACAACTATAATAATGATGATATTTTCAACTTTTTGATCTTGATTTTTCTGCTGTTAAATGACCAGAACATTCAGGACATTTTAGAGATTTTCAATATGGATATTCAGGATTATAGTTTTTAGGTCTTTGAATTATTGGTTTTTCTAATTGTTCATTTCATTTATAGTATTCAATATTTATTTCTTTTTCACTTATTATATTGATTTTATATTTTCACCTATTAGCTTTGTTCCATAAATATATACTAATTAATCAATTATAAGGTGTTTTCATTGGTATATTTCAAGTCCATTCTTCGCATATAATTCAAGCATAAATAGTAGATTTTATATATCTTTGTAATTGTTCTGATCTAAGTTTATTTCATCATACATTTCAAATTATTTTTGTTTTATCATTATTCCATTTTGCTCTTACTCTTGACTTAAATCACATTAAATTAAGCTCTTTTACTATATCTTTATCACTTAAATCTCATCTTGCTTTTAATTCAAACATCTTTTTTATAAAAATACTTTCTTCAGAATTTTCTACTTGAATTGTCTTTTTTCATAAATCAGTTACTATCTTTTCATTTCTAAATCCATAATCCGAATTTCTAACTTTAAATCATCTTTTATTATTTCTCATTGCTTGTCAAAGCATTCTTTGAAGTATTGTATTTCTTTCATTTTCAGACATCATAACTGTCATATTTTCAGCAATTTGTTTATTATTATTTTTAGTCCAACCATATTTATCTGTATCTAATCATTCTATTTTAACTACATTTTCATCTTCTCAAATTATTCAATGAACATCTTTTAATATTACTCATAAATCACTAAATTGCTTTTTAAAGCTATTATGTATAGCTATTCATCATCTACTAACTCTATCAATTTTTAAGACTATTATATAGTCTATTTGTAGTTCAGAATTCTTTATAAACTCTAATGCTTCTTGAATTTTAGGTCTTTTATCTTTCGTTCATGTAAATTGTTCAGAAAATACTCATAAAACTTGGTATCAATTTCTTTTACAATATTCTCTACATTCTTGTTCTTGAATTTCTAAACTTTCTCAATGTTTGGATTGTTTTCATGTAGAAACTCTTGTATATATTATTGTATTATCCATTTATTCTTTTTTATATTTAAATAATTCATTTGGTTCTACTTCAAGTGTATTTAGAAGTTTATCTATTGTATCAAATTCAATTCTTTTAGTTTTTCAGCTTTTAATTACTGAAATATGTTCAGGAGTTAATCAAGATAATTCAGCTAATTTTACAGCTGTGAATCATTTTTTCTTCATTAATTCTCAAATATTGATATATATTGTCATAATAAATATTAAGCTAGGGATTAAGATTAGTTTATTCTTTTATGTTATTTTGTCAATTTTTTTCATATTGATTAAACATAATATTAGATAGTTTATAGAGCTTTTCTATAAACTCAATTTTTTCATTTTCTTGAGTATTAAATTTTTCAAGAAATTTCAATTCATTTTTGAATATTTTTTGTGTCATAATAATTTGTATTAAAATGACTTACTAGTAAGTACTTAATTTAAATTTAAATAGGATTAGCTTTATTCTATTTTTTGTTGGAACATTGGAACACTTTAATAAATAGGGATTTTAAAATAGCAATGTTCCAATGTTCCAGTATTTTTTATTTTATTTCTACTCCCCATCTTGAATTATTTATATCTTTGAATCTCATTTTTTTCTTTTCATATCTAGAAGTTTTCCAAAAAAATCTTTTAAAATTATTCCTTTCAAAGTATTCATAATCTAATTCATTAACAAGGTAGTTATTAATTTCTTTATTAAGGTCTTGTATTAATATTTTTCATTTTTTATCAGGGTATTTTTCTTCAAACCATTCCCAAAATTGATTTGCATCACTTTGTGATTTTTCTTCTAAATCTTTTTTATCTTGGTTATCTAGAACATCTATCTTTTCGGTTTTTATCATTTCAGGAAAGTTTATCATTAACCAGCATAAATAATTTTGAACAGATTTTTTATCTTTAATAGTTTTATTTATATCATTTCATTCTTGAGTTGATAAAGCAGATAGAGATTTTATAATTGTAAATCTTCTATTTCATTTTTCTTTTGAATCTAATTGTATAGGAGTATTAGAATTGCTTGATATAAAAAATAGTGCTACATTATCAATCTTATAATGATTTATTCATTTTAAGTTTACAGTATGAGTTGGGGATAGAACTAAGTTTTTTAATTTATTTAATATCCTCATATCTTGATTAATACTATTTCTAGTTATTTCAGCAAATTCTACAATAAACTGTTCTCATTTATATACACTAAAACTTGAATTTAAGTTTTCTTGTCATAAGTTTTCCCATACATTCTCTTTTCATAACATAGTTCAAAAAAGATTTATTATTGTTCACTTTCAACTTCATCATACTCAATATAAAACTACTGCAGGAATATTAAATTCATTTAAATGAGTATATTTAAATAGAATTAATTTATGTAAGTACTCAATGTTATCCTTTTTATATCAGCATACATTATCTATTAATTTTTTAATGTTTGGATCTAATATAGGATTTTCAGAGGGGATAAGTATTTTACTTTCATCTAATAGATTATAACATCATTTTTTTCATCACCTGTAATAGCATAGTTCATCATAAGTTTTTATTATTTGTCATTTTCTTAATAGAATTAGATCTTTATAAGTAATTAGCATATTTGTAGCGACTTCATTTGCTTTAAAGAATTTTTTATATTTTGGGCAATAAAATTTAGCTAGGGATTTTATATATACATAAGTTTCATTTATTTTTTTAGATAACTCTTCAAGCTTTTCTCTATCTTTTTTATTCATAATTATTATTTATTATATAAACTAAGTATCTTTTTACAGGCTTTATTATTTTCAATTCAATAGTATCATTCAATAAAATTAACTGCTCATCATGATTTTCAACATCAAAAACATTTAAATGTATTTGTTTTTTCATAAATATGAAAACTAGCTGTTTTATCTTTGTGATCAGGAAATATGCAAATAAAGTTATTTTTTAAGTTTCAAGGAATTTTTACAAACTTTGAAATAAATGGAACTATTGGAATGGTTTTAAAATCAATGTATTTTGATTTTTTATCTTTTACACTTGTATGATTCCATATGTAAAAACTTTCAACTTTTTCAATAAAATCTAGAGTTTTTTTTAATTCATATCATCATTCAAAATAATAAAAGAATTGTTCTAAAAAATATTTTTCTAATTCAGATCAATTTAAATAGTTATCTTTCTGTTGTATTTTTCTAAGATCTTTTAAATATATACTTTTTAGTTCAAAATATTCTCTTTCAGTATCATTTTTTAGACTTGATAGGGTTTTTTTAGAAAAGGATTCTAATATTTTTCTTTCTATATTACTATTTGGATAATTATTTCAATAGGTATAGTTTTCAAAATACTTTTTTTCTAATTCTGTTATTGATTGTTTCATTTATTTATTATTAGAAACTATAAATCAATAACCTGCAGGTTTTATATTTTTTTGTATCAGCTGACAATGTAATATTATTTTTTATCAAAGAAAAAGATAAGAGTACAAAACTCTTATCTCCTATGAAAACAGATAGTATTACTTATTTAAAAGGATTTTATAAAGATATAAAACTCCTATAATTCTCCTTTTTATATCCCTTTAATGTCTATGGTATAACATTTATCATAACTAGAAAATCTAATACTAATTAGGTGATTTATAGCAATATCTTTCCATTTTTTTCTTAAATCTTTTAGTGTTTTATCTAAAGCTCCTTTTGATTGCTTAGTATTTTTTCTAATATTTTCATGATTCATTCACCCATTTTTATTTTGAGATATAAGCAGTCAGACCACTTTTTGTTCTGTGGGAGTTAATTTTATTAAAATATTATTATCAATGTCTTTTATAATATCTCATTTTACTTTTAATCACTTTATTTTTTTACTTAAATTGATTTTTAATAAATTTGATACTTCTTTTATTTTTTTAGGATATTTGATTGAGAGAGCATGGATAAAAATTTCAGTATCAATAAAATTTATAATATCATCATTTATTTGTAATATATTTAATATAGTTACAACTCTCAATGACTGGTCTTTAATTTCCTTATTTAGTTGGTCAAGCAAAAGAGGTTTTTCTCTTTCTTTTTGATTAAATAATATATTTTCAAGTAAATTAATTTTATTAAAATCTATATAATCAATTGCAAAAAATCACTCTTCATATTTAGTTGATTGTCTTATTGGTGTTTTTATAGCTCATAGTTTTATTAAGATATCTCATATTTTAATAAAATTACCAGGCAATTTTTCTTTTTTATATTCTTCTTGATCTATCATATAATATGATTCAGTTTTAAAAAAAGCATATTTTTCTCCTGTATATTCATCTATTTCTTTCTTTTTTAATCAATGCAAATATGAATTTTCTAAAAAAGGGCTATCACTAAGAAATAACTCAATATCTTTTTTACTTAAAATATCTAAATAATCCTTTATCATAATAATATATTAATTATAAATTTTTTATATAATATTAGTCTATAGATTATTTGCAAATTTCATTTTTTCCAATATATTATAAAAGCTAAAATATCACAAAAAAGCTTACATTTGTAAGTTCTGGATAAAAAATAAAGATGGGTAACTTAGGTTACTCGCCCTTCTTTTTGTTTTTTTATTCAGAATGAAGTGATGTTTTAGCGAACAGAGTGTGCTTAAGTTGCCCTTTTTTGTTTGCTAAAACATCATATAATAGAAGTTATTAGTGATAAAATATTTTATTATATTACTATTTTACTATGAAGAAAATTATAACTATAGTACTTACTAGCTTATGTTTATATAATATAGGTTATGCATCTGAATTATGTGAAGATGAATACAATCAATATATTGAAAGTTATTCTCAAGTACAAGAAATTCTTGAAGAAAAGGTTAATTTAAGAGAAGATATAAACCAGAGATATAAAGGCTCTCCATCTATTATGGCAGATACAGCATATGCAAGTGAATATGATAAAATAATTACAAGATTTTATAAATTAGAAATTGAGCTGAATGAGTATTTTGATTTATTTGAAAAGTGTAAAGTAATAGAGGAAGAAAAGTTAAACGAAAAATCAAAATTAATAAGTGAATATTTTATTAATTGAAATAAAGCTTTTAAAGATTGAGATATACTAAAGTCCATTGAATTTTATAAAAAGGCTAAAGAATTAACAACATCTAAAGAAATAAGAGATAATTTATCTATTGCTTATTTTCAATTTGCTAACGGGGTATTATACAAATGAAATATTGAAGAAGCTATAAAATATTATAACCTATCATTGAATGAATGATATGGAAAGAAGTATTATCTTTATTTTAATTTATGAATTTCATATTATGAAAAGGCTAAAAATAATAATTTAAATAAGGAAGATGTAGAAACAGCAATCTTATATTATGAAAAAGCTTTAAACTTTACTTCTGAAAAAGAAAATATAAAAGATGCTAATGAAAAAATTAAAGAATTAAGAGAGGTTGTTTTTAATAATGAGAAAAAATTAGAAGAAAAAACAAAAAATGAATTAAATACCAAGCTTAAAAATAAATCTAATTTAATACTTGAAAAACTGAAAGAATTAACTAATAAATATTCATGATTAAAGAGAGTAAGGTTGTATAATAAATATATTTCTTTATTAAGTAAGTATTCTAATAATTTAAAAAGAGGAGACAAAAAAACTATTATTATATTTTTAATTGAATGAATGAAAAAAGAAATAGATAATAAATTTGAATAATTTTTAATTACTTATTTTATGAAATATAAAAAGTCATTTATCAGAAGTTGGTTTGTTTTATCTATTATTTTATATGCAATATTTTTAGAATGAAGTAGAAATTATCAATTTGATGCTTTATTATGACAATATGTCTTTTCTTTAATTTATACATTCATACCATCACTTATTGTTGCATTATTTTTTATAAATAAAAATAATCTTAAGAAAAAAGATTTAACTATTAAGACACTTCAAAAGGATTTATTAGAAGCTTCAACAAAAGATGAAGTATTAGATATAGCTGATAATGTAAGAAAATGAGAATATGAAAATAAGGACTAAATTCTACCAATCTAGTCTTTATTTTTTTGTATTTTTAAGTATAATAAGGTAAATAATTAATAATTATAAGTGTATGTGTAGACCATTAAAATATGATTTTGATAAGTATGAAAAACTTTATATAGAATATATAGAAAGTTGTAAAGATATTCATGAAAAATTTTTAAAGTCAGAATCTTTTAGCTGAACATGAGAATCAAAAAGCTATGAATATAAATTAAATGTAAACTTTCCAAGTATTTTTAATTTTGCTAAATATTGCTGAATTTCAAGGGATACTTTGTATGATTGGGCTAATAAATATCCAGAGTTTTCCTACATTATGGAAGACTTAAAAAATAATCAAGTTGATAGACTTATAAATGGTTGATTATCAGGTAGGTATAATTCTAGAATAGTGAAACTAATATTAAGTAAGCATGGTTATATAGAGCAAAAAAAGGTAGAAACTGATATTAATGCTACAATTTTAAATTCAGATAATTTAATTAAGCAGTTGTGTGCTAAAAGGGATGTGGTAGTTACTTGATAATTTTTTCTTTAAAAAAGTGATAAAAAATTAATGTTGTATAACTATAATTATTTTTATAGTAGAATTAAAATAGCATAAATATGCTGAATTCTATCTATTGTATTATAAATAAAAATAGTTATTATGTTGAGTAAGTTATTTATAATAAAAAATACTTATGAGTACTTTAAATTTAGAAATTGATAGTTTAAGAAGTTTGTCTAAAATTTTTACAACTTCTAATTTTAAAGAGGTTATATTTAATGATAATACTTCAAAAATTGATTATTGAATAAAACAACATTTAGATAAGGGAAAATTCACATTTTATCATGATGTTATTGAATATTTATATAAAAAATTATCAAGTAATTATTGTAATGAATATATTTATAAAAATAAATTATTCCATAATGAATTACTAAAAAAATATCAATCTACTAGTAATGCAATTATGCTTGATGAATTTCAGGTATGAAAATCAAAAGCAGATTTTGTTATTTTAAATTGAGAAATCAAAATTTTTGAAATTAAAACAGAATTAGATTCTTTTTGTAAATTAGAAAAGCAAATATCTGATTATAATAAAATTGCTGATAAAGTATATATTGTTGTTAGTTACAAAGATAAGGATAAAATATTATCATTATATAGTAATACCAATCTTTGAATAGTAATATTAACTAAAAGAGGGGCTTTAAAAGAAGAAAAAAAAGCATTAAATAATAAAAAATTTAATCATGAAGTTATTTTTAAGTCATTAAGAAAAAAAGAGTATTTAAATATAATAAATAATTATTTTGGAATAAAAGTTTTAGAAAATTTAATTATTAGTCCAAATACCTTAATTTTTAATAATACTTTAAAGTTAATTAAACAAATAGATATATTTGCTTTTCAAAAATTAGCTCTTACAGAATTGAAAAATAGAAAAATTAAAAATAAAGATATATTATATTCTAATGATGTTCCTAAAGAATTAAAACATATATGTTATAATCTTGATTTATCCTTAAATGAATATTCTAAATTAGATAAATTTTTAACCCAAAAAATATAAGTATGTATTATCCATATATTAGAGCAAAGCAATTTGAACTATTAGCAATAAAAGGTTTACTAGAAACACTTAAAGAAAATAAAGAAAAACACTCTTTTGTTATTGAGCCAGTTAGAGATTCATCTACATTAAAAAATACATTAAAATCTTTAAAAGAAATAGATGTAAATTTTAATTTTATTATTAATCCACTAGTTTGAGATTTAAATGAAAATATAGATTCTATTATAGAAATTTTAGAAAAGGAACTTGAAGAGTATGAAAATTATCAAATTTGAATTTTAATTGAGTCTAGTACTGAATCATATTATTTAGAAATAGTTGAAAAACTTAAAAGTTCATCTTTGAAATTTAAATGATATACATTAATTCATAAAAAAGTTATTAGAGATATCTCAAATTTATTAAAAATATTCAACGATAAAGAAATTATAAATAATATTATTGATTTATCTAAAACTAATAGTGATAGAAGATATTATAGACAATTTGATCCTCTAACAAAAGTATCTCTTGATGATTATTTTCAATCACAAACAAGAAATGCAGATTATTTAACCATTTGAGATAGTTCTTTTTCAAATGATTATTCATATTATAAAACGGAATGATATAAATGATTTGGTGATTATTTAACTATTTGAGATAGTTACTCTGAATGATGATTTAGACCGTATGCAGTTGCTATTCATATTAGCTATATTGATTCTAATGACGATCTTCTAGTTAAACATTTCGTTTCAGATTCTAATGGAGATCCTTCAGATGTTGCTGGTAAATTTGCTGAAGCTAATAATAAATTAGTTAATTGGATAAATGAAGAAAGTATTGAACTAACAGAATGACTAAAACTTTTTCAAGAATTACATACTAATGCTCATTTTCCATGATTATGAGTATTAAAAAAATTATCAATTATGAATCATGTTGAATTAGTAATTAAAAATATATAAGTTATGAAACTTAACTGTTGTGAAGAATGTTTTCCAAGTGATTATTTAAAAGATATGATTCGTTATGGAGATGTAATATGAAATTGTAGTTTTTGTTCAAGCAAACATACCTATGTATATAACCCATTAGAATTATCTTTAATATTTAAAAACTTATTAGATCTTTACATAATTAGTGATGATTGAGACTCAATTGAAAATAAATTAGATATTGATTTTCCTGATGAAATTTTTTCATCAAAAGTTAATTCAAATAAAAAAGAGTTATTAAAAAAAATATTGTCACAAGATTTAGAAGATTATAATGCTAAGTTAACTAATAAAGTTATTTTAGATGAAAGTTTAGTAACTGATAATACACTAGTAAATACTTGGGAATGATTTATTAATGAAATTAAAGAAGTTAATAGATTTCATATACAAAATACATTAAATGAAGAAAACTTAAAAAAGTTTTTTTCTAGATTAGTTTCTGATAAACAAATATGAGAATTTTTTTTTAGAGCTAGAAAATCTGACATAGGGTGATATCCTATTGAAAAAATGTGAAAACCTCCTAAAAATAAATCAATTCATTGAAGAGCTAATCCTAAAGGTATCTCTTATCTATATTTAGCTAACAATTCAGATACAACATTCTATGAAGTAAGAGCCACATTATTAGATAATGTAACTATTTGAAAATTTAAACTTAATGAAAATATTACATTAATAGACTTAAGAGAAAATTCATATAATGATATTATACAGTTGGCTGATAGTGAAGATTTATGAGATTTTTTAAAAATAAAAGCATTTATTAAAAGATTAGATTCTGAATTATCAGAACCATATAATCATGATGATAAAGAATTAGATTATTTACCTACACAATATATATCAGAATTTATAAAATCGCTATGATATAAGGGAATTATATATAATAGTTCTTTATCTCCTAAATGATATAATTTGGTTATATTTGATTGAAGTGAATTAGAGTGTATTGAAAGAAAGGTTTTTAATATAGAGGGAATTGAATTTAATCCTAAAGAGATTATTGTATAAGTAATTAATGCTGTGTTATTATAATACTAAAAACTTGAAAAAAACTTGAAATTAGTATAATATTAATATAATACGGCAAAAGAAAAAATAATATTAATTTACAAAATTATATGCTTACTAAAGAAAATTTAGCTGAAATTAAAAAAGAAGCTGAGTTATATGTTGATAAATCTCTTACTGAAATAGCTGAGGAGAATAGTATAAAAGTAATAATTAAAGATCTTTCTAATATTTGAACCTGAGACATATCATGAGCTATTTTTATTGGTAAAAAAGAAGATAACACAGATGAAACTATAATTTTCATAGATTCTAGAAAACATAAAAATAGACAAAGATTTACTTTTGCTCATGAGCTATGACATTATTTTTTACATCAAGATATACTTAATGAAAAGAAATCTATTGTTGATAAAGATGATCTTTATCTTTTTAGAGATGATATATATATAAATGTACCTGATGATATGAAAGAAATAGAGGAGCAAGCTAACGAGTTTGCCTGAAATTTATTAATGCCTAAAGCAAAAGTATTAGAGCTATGGGGGAAAAGTAAAAACATATGATTGTTAGCTGAAGCTTTTGATGTTTCAATATCAGCAATGAGTTATAGAATTTATAACTTAAGTTTAACTGATGATTAAAAAAGCTAGATGGTATGATCTTTCAGATAATATAGATGAAGAAAAAGATTTAAGTTTATCTGATTTTTTACAATGAGAAGAAGAGAAAAATCTTTTATCTGAGAGTAAATTTAATAAAAAAATATCAGATATAAGTTTTCAAAAAGCTTTAAATGACTATAGTGTAGAATTAGATAATCAATCACAAGAAATAATAGAAGCTCAAACAAGTATAAATGAACACCAAGAAACTTTAAGTAAAACTCAAAAAAAGTTAAATGATCAATCACAAGAAATAATAGAAGCTCAAACAAGTATAAATGAACACCAAGAAACTCTAAGTAAAACTCAAAAGAAATTAAATGATGCTATATTTGATATTAAAAATCATAAAATAGAATTAAATGAACAAGCATCTAAATTAAAACTAGTAAATAATCTTGTTATTACATTAATAGTAGCATTAACTATTGTTTTATTTTGATGGATATATGAATTATATTGGCATTTTGATGAAGTTAAATTAGATTATATAAATAATACTTATAAATTAGATAATAAAATTCAATTATTTAATAAAGATTTAGAGAAAATGAAATCAGATCTTAAAAATGATATAGATAGAAATAATGAAAGAAATTTAAATATAGAAAAACAAATTGAAAAAGAAATAGAACTTAGATTGTCTAAAAAAATAATAGAATTAAAATTAAATATTAAGTAATTTTATCTATAATATATTGATACTTATCAATTTTAGGAATTAGCTTAATAACCCAGTCTTTTAGTGTGTGGTAACTTTTACTAGTCTCCCACCATTTTCGTTTACAAATTAAAGTTTAACCTATATTCGTTTGAATATAGAGAGATGGAAATAATTGAACAAAAACTAAATAAAAAACTAAAGTAAAAAAGCTGGCCGAGATTGCACTCTTGGCCAGCTTTTTTTATCTGAAAATTTTTATAATATAATTTAATATAAAAAATATTTGCATTAATTTTTAAAAACATAAAATGAATCTAATAAAAAACTAAGATATTTAAGAATAATAAATGAATAAAACCTTTTTTACATTACTGTTAATTATATCACTTATTATAGGTGTTTTTCATCATATCATAATAAGTTTGACTCATGCAAATGATTATCATATCCAAGAATTAAATAATGAAATTCATTCTTATTTTAATATTGCTTTTAAAGATAATATTGAGAAAAAATCATACCATAAACATCAAAATATTAATCATGAAATACATCCCTCTTCTGAGTCAGAGTATTCAATGAGTAGGTCAAGTATACTAAAAAAAATAAAAATATGAAAAATACTTTCTAATTTAGGTATAACTAATTTAGTATTTAATGATTTTTGATTTTTAGAAAATAAAAATCTCATTAAAAAAAATTCTCCTCCTTATTTAAAACGAAATATAAAAAATTATTCTTATTCAAAATTAATAAAAATTATTAAATCAAATACTTAAAAAATAAATTGTATATTACAAATTTATTTTTTAACAATATTATTTTATGTACATAAAATTATTATTAATTTTTAGCTTTTTTTTGTTACCCATAGCAGTTTATGCTCATGGTGTATCAACAAATGATGCTACTTTTATGGTAGCTAATTCTTGACCTGCCATAATACAATATATGTATTTATGAGCCAAACATATGATTACTGGATATGACCATATATTATTTTTAATTGGTGTTGTATTTTTTCTATATCATATGAAAGATATAGCTCTATATGTAAGTTTATTTACTATTGGTCATAGTACTACACTTTTAATTTGAGTTTTATGATGAATAACAGTAAATTCTTTTTTAATTGATGCTATAATTTGATTATCTGTAGTTTATAAATGATTTGATAATCTTTGATGATTTAAAAAAGTATTTTGATTTCAGCCTAGTACTAAAAAAGCTGTTTGAATCTTTGGATTATTTCATGGTTTTTGACTAGCAGCAAAATTACAAGATTACACATTCTCTGAAGAAGGACTAATTACAAATATAATTAGTTTTAATGTATGAGTAGAAATATGACAAATACTAGCTTTAATACTAGTCTTAGTTTGATTTTCATATCTACGTATAGATCCAAAATTTCAAAAAAAATCATATATAATTAATTGAATCTTAATGTTACTAGGTTTCATACTAATATGATTCCAATTAACTTGATACTTTTTATCTTAATATTAAATAAACTAACAAATGAATAAATTATATCCTGAATATAGCAAAAAAAAGATCATAAAAAATGTAAAATATACTTGAATATGAGCTTTAATAATACTAATAACAATAGTTCTTCCTGCAGAGTATAATGTAGATATTACTGGTTTTGGTAAATTTACTGGATTAAATAAATTGGCTCCAAATTACCAAGAATTACAAGAAACAATTGATACTAGTGAAACTGACTTAATAGAAGAAGATATAGAAATAATGAAGCCTGATAACACTAATGATATTAGTGTAAAATCTTATGAATATAATACATTAGAAAAGATTATTACACTTCCTCCAAAAGCAAATAAAGAAATAAAATTTAAAATGTATAAAGATAGTGAAATGACATTTAGTTGGGAATCATCAGAAACTGTTTATTTTGACCAACACTGAGAACCAACAACATCTGAATGAAAAAAATTCCTACCATATAAAACAGTTAAGGATTGAAAACAAAAACAAGATAATTGAATCATTATAGCAGAATTCACATGAACTCATGGTTGGTACTGGAGAAATTTATCTAATAAATCAGCAACAATTAAATTATCGCTTTCTGGTAATTTTGAAGAATAAGTAGTTAATATTTATAGGTAAAAGATTTTTCGATAATTATTTATTTAATTAATCTTTGTTCTTATCTTTCCCTCATTTTCCCTTTTAAAAGCAAAATTAAGAGTAATACATTTATGTTCTGTTGTTGGGGAATTTACCATTTGATACTAAAAATAAAAGCTGGTCAAGATTGCACTCTTGGCCAGCTTTTTGTTTGTTCTAATTTTTATAAGAAAATAGTTAATTAAAGGGATTCATTATTTTAAATTTGCCAATACATAATATAACTGATACAATAAAACCGACCGTTGGTTTATTTGTAAATATAATAATATGGCAAAAGATTTTAATATAAAGGAAAAAGTACTTGAGGTATCAATTGAATTGTTTTATGAAAATTGATATGATAATACATCTATACAAAACATAATCGATACAGTTCAAATTTCAAAATGAGCATTGTATCATTATTTTAAATCAAAAGAAGAAATTCTTGAAGAAATAGCGAGTAGATATGCAGGGCAAACATTTAATGCACTCAGTGAACTCATTGAGAATGAACAAGGGAATGCTTTAGATAAATTTAATGCATTAATCTCTGTATCAAATGAATATAAAACTAAAAATATAAACGTAAAAAAAAGGGAAGTGATATGAAAAATATTTACTCAATATAGTGATATCAAAACAAGACATAAAATTGAGGAGACTCTTATTACTTTGATTCAACCTATATATATAGATATAATAACTCAATGACAAAAAGAATGAGTTTTTGATATTATATCTCCAAAAGATACCGCTCATATATTTCTCAGGCTTATGTTTGAATTAAAAAAAGAACTCATCGTATCTCTGAGTGAAGAAAAGGATACAAAGAAAAAATGAGAAATATTGAAAGAAAAATTAGAGTTTATGGAACATTTTATAGAAAAGATATTATGAGTAAAACACGGAAGTATTCAGTTTGCAGAAAATACTTTAGAAAGATATAAACAAAATCATAAATAAAAAATTTAATTTTATATAATAAATATTCAAACTATGAAAAAATTAATATATACATTTGATTCAGAAATAATTCCAGAATTAAAAGAGGTAGGATGAAAAGCAAAAAGCTTAATTCAAACTACAAAAGCAGGTCTTCTAGTTCCAGGATGATTAGCACTCAGTGTTGCATTTTTTGATGAATGGACAAAAAAAATAAAAGCCTCAAAAGAATGGAAAGTTTTATTAAAAAATCCAACAAAAGAAAATTGTGATATTATAAAACATCAAGCTCAAAAATTATCTTTATCTGATACAATGAAAAAAGAATTAGATAAAAATCTAAAAGAACTCAAGGGAGAAATATTCGCAGTACGTTCATCGAGTCCTGAAGAAGATTTAGAAGGAATAAGTTTTGCTGGAATGTATGAAACAATTTTAGGTACAACACGTAATAATTTAGAAGAAAGCATAGCAAGTGCATATAGTTCAATGCTTGATTTTAGAGTTATGGAATACAAAGCACAACATAATATAGATCTAGCAGGTACTTGTATTAGTGT
>JASFZI010000093.1:0-3785 GCA_045107135.1 Candidatus Altimarinota bacterium | reverse complement strand
ATATAACACCAGTAAGTACCTTTTTTTAACGAATTATATCTTTTTTAAAATTAAAAAGGTGTAAAAAAGTGATATTTAATATAATACTTGCTAAAATTCTAGGTATGATAATCAATTTTAATTTAAAATGTATGAAATAAAATTAAGGAATAGTAATAAGAATGATAGATAATAAAATTTCAAAATTATTTATAACTTTTTTTCAAAATTTAGATTTATTGAAAAAAAGTTCTGTTAGTTTTTTATTGCAAATCATTGGTATAGGTTTAAGTTATTTATTTCTACTTCTAGTTTCTCGATTTTATGGTGCTGAAGGAATGGGCATATATGCTTTATCCTTTACGGTGTTAAATATAACAGTATTGTTTGGTAAATTTGGACTTGATGTATCTTGTGTAAAGTTTATAGGCGAATTATATGAAAAAGAAGAGTTTGATAAAATGAAAGACATATATAGAAAAATCATGTTTATCGCTACCCCTATAAATATATTTCTTAGTGTAAGTTTATATTTTTTATCACCTTTTATAGCAGAGTATATTTTCAATAAACAAAATCTAACAATTTATTTTCAATTAGTTTCTTTAGCAATATTACCAATGTCTTTTAGATTTATACATTCAAACAGTATTAGAGGGTTGCAAAAAATTACTATATATGCTTTTTTACAAAATGTAACAATGTATTTTTTTGCTTTGATAATTCTTGGATGTTTCTTACTACTTAATGGTAAAGAATTTATTTATCCTTTAATAGCATTATTAATTTCAATGTGGATTGGTTTTTTTATTAGTGTATATTATTGGATAAGAGAATCAAAATATTTTATTGTGAATCAAAGAGATTGGAAAAGTATCAAAGATGTCTTGTTAATTTCCATGCCTCTATTACTCTCAAGCTCTATTATGCTTGTGCTAGGATTCTCAGATACTATTATGCTCGGAATATTTAAAAATGAATCGGATGTTGGAATATATAATGTTGTGTATAAAATTGCAACAGCAGGAATGATTATATTTATGGCAATGAGTTCCATTAGTGCACCAAAAATCGCGGCTGCATATGGAATAAAAGACTTTTTAAAAATGAAAGATATTGTTCTGAAATCCAGAAAGCTAATATTCTTATTTACATTTCCATTAACATTTATAATTATATTTTTTGGTTCATTCATATTGTCATTATTTGGGGACAAGTTTGTGGTTGGATATTTCTCATTAGTTATATTAACTTTAGGTTTTTTTATTAAGTCAATCTTTGGGATATCTGAATATGTATTACAAATGTCAGCATATCAAAAGATATTGATACTTTACTCTTTAATTATTGCATTTACAAATATTATATTAAACTATTTATTGATTCCTCAATACGGAATTAATGGAGCTGCTGTAGCTAGTATGATAAGTATCATTATCTATCAAATTTTGTTAAGTCAGAAAGTCGCAAAAGTATTTAAAATTAGTTTATTTGTTGGTATGTAAAATGAATACAGAAACTTCAGAACAGTTATCCTGGAACTATTATATACCTTTATATTTAATATTTATTTCATTATTGTTATTTACTACAAGAGATTTTAATCAAACACAACAAAGTGCGATTGGATTGTCAAATATACATAAAATCATTTCTGTACCACTTGCTATAGTTATGGTTTTGTACTATTTTTTACAAAAGTTAAAGTTTAGAAAATTACCCATACCCTTGTTTTTTTACATATTATTTATATTTACTGCAGTAATTGGAAGCTTATTAACATCTAACTGGTTAGTCTATAGTTTATATAAATTGTTGGAGGTTGTTGCTGTCCTTATGACTATAAATTATTTTTGGGATTTGTCATATAATAATAAAAAGATATTAAAAAATATATATGAATTAACAATAAAATTTTATAAACTATTAATAATTGTTAGCTTGTTGGGAGCTATTATTTATCCAAAAATTGCTATTCGTCCTCCTTCTTTATACCAAGAAGCATATTTACCTTTTCAATTATTTGGTTCAATTATTGCTATTAATGCTAATTCATTAGGAATGATAGGCGCTGTTGTTTTCTACATATCATTTATCTCTTTTTCTAAAGAAAAAACTGGTGTTGGATTATTATGGTTGATATTAAGTTTAATTATTGTAATTTTTGCCCAAAGTAGAACATCTGTAATCGGATTAATTTTAGTGATAAGTCTTTTTTTATTTATTCATAGTAATACAAATATAATAAAAAAAATACTTATTATTATGATGAGTATATTTGTTTTTTCAATGTCAATAAATACTTTAGTATCTTATTTAGAAAGAGGTTATTCTGTAAAGCATATGGAAAAATTAAGTGGGCGATCTCAGTGGTGGGAATATGCATGGAATTACTTCAATCATTCTGATATATATTATCAATTGTTTGGTGGAGGCTTTGGCGAAGCTAGTAGAGAAATTTTAGCTAAAATGGGACATCCAGATGCCTCAACATTACATTCAGACTATATGGATAGTTTAGTAGGTTCTGGATATATAGGATTTAGTTTTTTTGTATTAATGAATTTATCTGTTATATTTATGCTATTGAAGAATTTTGCTATTATCAAAAAAGATTTTTTTCTCCTTGAATTAACAGGTGTTATCGTATTGTTATTGATAAGATCTTTTACTGGTCCAACACTTGTAACTAATAATTTTTTCTTAATCTTATATTTTATTCTTATTACAAATTTCGTTTTCTATATAAAAAGAAAAAAGGCTGAGATAAATGATATTTAGATTATTTAATTTTTTCAAAAATAATAATATTGCGTTTTGTATTATTAATGGATATAAAGATATTTTAGAACAAATTGATACAGAATCAGATATAGATATCCTTTTAAAACTAGAAAGTTTTAGTCATATAGAAGATATTTTAAAGAAATTTTGTATAGAAGAAAATTTAAAAATAGTGCAAGCACTTCATCATGATTTATGGGCAAAGAATATTTTTTTATTTAATCCTATTGATGGACAATATTTAAATCTTGATTTATATGGTGAACTTTCTAGAAAAGAGAAAGTTTTTTTTGAGGAAATAGATATCTTTAATACACTTGGAGTCTATGAAGGAATTCCTATTTTGTCTTCAGAAAAAGAATTTATAAATTATTTGATCAAAAAACTTGATAAAGATGATCTAAGTAAAGAAAACTTTATGCATTTAAAATCTTTATATATAAGAGATGAACTTAAGTGTACAGAACATTTAACAAAGTTATTTCCTCAAAAATACAAGTTATTGGTTGATGCATTTAAAAATGATAGCTTTCAATTAATTAAACAAACTAGAGATGAAATTGTCTTAGATTTTTACAATAATATAAAAGTAAATAAAAAAAGAAGCTTGCTTAATTTAAAAAGAACAATTAAAAGGGTAATAAAGCCTACAGGATTAACTATATCTTTCTTAGGTCCTGATGGGTCTGGTAAATCAACTATAATTGATACGCTTCTTGAAAAAAGATTGCCCTTTAGAAGAGATGATTATTTTCATTTGAAACCAGTCATAACAAAGAAAGTATCATTACAAGATGAGATGGTTACAGACCCCCATAAACATGTACCATATTCACCACCAAAGTCATATATAAAGCTTTTATATTTTCTTTATCAATACAATGTTGGTTGGTTGAAAAACATAAGTAACATAAAGATAAAATCATCACTTATTATCTTCGATAGATACTTTGATGATATGCTCGTAGATTATAAACGCTATAGATATGGGGGGAGTTTAAAAGTAGCAAAATTTGCTCGTT
>JASFZI010000092.1:0-6934 GCA_045107135.1 Candidatus Altimarinota bacterium | reverse complement strand
ATTTGAGGAGTTATTGTAACAGCTCAAGTATTACCTACTCTTAATATGGTAATTTCTACTGGAGCTATTGATTTAGGTATTTTAACTGCATGAGTAACATCAACTGGTGGTTTAGATATCGAAGTTGGTACAAATGCTGGTAACGGTGTAGCTATTACTGCTAGATCTTGAAGTGGTGGTTTAACTAGTACTTCTGATAATTCGGTACAAATTAATAGTTTAACTGATGATGGTAATGCAGAATCATATACTTTTAGTTCTACTGCTTTGGCTATTGATTCAACTGTTATAGGATTTAATAGTACAGGTGATTTAGGAACTTTAGAAATTAATGATAATGCTCTAGAACATGTTATTTATGCAACAAATGCTCCTGAGTTAGATGATGCAACAAATTTTGATGTAGCCTTCAATGTTGCTGCAACTTCTAATGCACAAACAGCAGCAGGTGATTATCAAGATATAATTACATTTACTGTAACTGGTAACTTTTAATTAGAATAAATATACAAAAACTAAAGAATCTAGTAAAACTAGGTTCTTTTTTTTGATTTTTGTTACTTTTTTAATAAACTTATATATAAGATATATAATAAAAAAATAATTAATGAAATTTTTAAAATATTTACTATTATTAATACTTGTTTCAAGTCTATATATATGAAATGCTTTTGCAAATATTAACTTAACTGTTTCACCTATAAGGTATGAAATAGATACAAGTACATGAAGTATAATAACAAAAACTGCAACTCTTTTCAATAGATCTGATCAAGCTCATACTATAATAACATGAAAATCAGATTTTGTATCAAAAGATAGTACATGAAATCCACACTTTATTAGAAAAAGTGAATTAGTTTTTAGTTGACAAGAATTATCTAGTTGGATAGAAATTGATATAGACAGTTTTGTAATTGAACCATGAGAAAGTAAAGATATAAGTTTTACTATAACTATTCCTGTTGATGCTACTCCAGGATGACATTATTGAGCAATATTTTTCAAAAACAATAATTCAGAAGAAAGTTCTTGAGCACAAATAGCTATAAACGTGGATTATTGAGTATTACTACTGATTAAAGTAGATTGAGAAATTATTACAAAAGCTGATGTTCAGGATACTATTATTACAGATAATAATATAGGCTCTGGTTGGTGAGGTTGATATAGTGAACTTGTAGAGGATGATTGTCTTATCATTGATTTAACAAAAAGTAGGTATGATTGAAAATGTATAGATAATTTTTTTAAAGATGAAAATTTAGAATATGATGTTAATGAACTAAATTTAGATGAAATATCCGAATTAGAGCTAGAAGATTTTAATATAAATTTTGAAACATTATTTATAAACGAATGAAATACCCACTTAAAACCAAGCTGAACAATTAAGCTTGTAGATGAAGATTGAAAAGAAATAAAATGAATATGAAAAGAAGTAGTAAAAAATGATGAATGAGCAATAATATGAGTAAAAATAGTTGATTACCTACCCATAAATGATAACTGAGGGAATGTATTACCATGAACAAATAGAAACTTTGAATCTGAATGGAAAGGTTTTCCATATGAATGATATGATGAGAATTGAAAAAAAATAATAAAATACTGGTCTCCTGAAGAATACTATACAAAACAAAATGTAGAGGAAAGATGATTTTTATTACCTTGGGAAAGAGAAAATGAAAGGATTAATCATGAAAAAATTAAAGCATATATTGATATTTCATATATTAATAAAGATTGAGAAAGTGTTGAATTTAATTCTGCTCAAGAATTTTATGTAGACTATAAAGAAAAATATATCTGACTAAATCCATATGTATTTATTATAACTTGATTTGTAACCTTATTCTTATTATTCCTTTGGTTAATATGTAAAAAGAAAAAAATAAAATGTATTAATTGTAAGAAAAAACTTGATAAAGATATGAAAATATGTCCATATTGTTGAACTAAACAAGTTGACAAAAGATTTAAAAAAAAGAAAAAGAAAAAAAATAAGAGTTCATAAACTCTTATTTTTTTTATATTGGATTAGCTAATTTAGTTGGCCATTTTTTCCAAATTCTTTCAATATATCACAGATTTATCATCATAATCTCTAATACCAAATCATAATTCTTTCTTTCTCATTGGTCATAGGTTTTTTTCTCATCAGAGCGAACCTGTTCTTTATTAAGCATAAAAACTGCAAATGCTACATGATCAAATATTTCTATCTTCTTTGATACTAACTCTTCACATTTACTTATTTTAAAATAATCTTTTGTATTTGAAATTGATACTTTTTCATCTTCCATACAACTCTGAACTTTTAAGATTATTGTATCTCAACAAAGTTTCATATATCACATCCTAAAATATTTTCTTTTTGTCTCAATATCATTTATTCATTCAATAAATGTTTTTTTCTTCTCTAATCCAAAATAAAAATTTTTATTTTTTTCCAAATTTTCTATATATAGATCCATTTCTTCATCAAGTAATTTAAATTCTAAATCTAATACTACTTGATAAGCCACCTCTTCATAAGTTCATACCCTACAAACAAAATCTTCTATACTTTTAGTTGTTCAGCTCTTATTTGCAGCAATACAAGCATCTATTTCTCATTTATAACTACATCAATATGTAATATTAATCGAATATATACTATATATAATTATAAGACTGAATAGTATTAAAAATTGTTTTATTTTCATATGTCTATTTTTTATTAATTAGTTTCAATATAGATACTAAAGTTTTTCAAAAAATTTTATATCACTTCTTTGAAATATTTGTTCATTCCTTTTTTACATTTTCTGTAATTTTTTTTCATTTATCAGTTTTTGATAAACCAATCATAGAAGCCACAGCTCATCCAATAATTAATCAGGTAATTAATTTATCAAATTTTTTAGCATGATTTTCTACTTCTTTTTTTCTAAAAAACACGTTTTTTTATTTTAATAATTATATTACATCTCTACTCTATTTATTTTTATGTTTTGAGAAGAAAATCTTAATTTTTGTATTGTAATAATAAGTAAATTATTTTCTAAACTTGCTTTTATATTATCAAAATCAAGATTTTCAGGTAAAATAATATTTCTAACAAATTTTCACCAAAAACATTCACTATTTTTAATAATTATATCATCAGAATATATTTCTGGTTTTGTCCTAAATCAACTGATAGTTAATACACTTTTATTAAAAGACAAATCTATATCTTCTAGTTCTATTCATGCAATTGGTGCCAATACTATAAGTTCATATGGAGTTTCTAAAATATCAACTGCAACTTGTCATGTTTCTTCTTGTAACTCATCTTCTATGTTAATTTCTTGATCTAAGTCTATAACTTTATCTTCTGAAGTTACTCAAAATAATTTAAACATAATTCCTTTTCTATAAAAACATAAAAATACTTGCTTTTATTATAGCTTTTTTTGAAATAATTCAAGAAAAATGATATAATAATTATGAATTATATTTAAACTATACCTAACCAGCCCTAGAAGATACATCTTAGGATAAATCCTTCCCTTTAAATAAAGGATAATTGGCTATAAAACATTATGAATAAATATTTAGAAAAATTAAAATTATTTTTTAGTAAGACTAATTCCTTAGCTAAATTTTCAATTAAAATAAGCTCAAAAGATAAAATAAATCTTTTGGAGCAATTATCTAATTTATTAAATTCAGGGATTCCTCTAATGAATAGTTTCAAGATTATAATGTATCAAACTAAAGATAAAAAAATAAAAAACTTAATTAAAAATTTTATTTGAATGCTTAATAAATGAGATAGTTTAAAAGAAGTTTTTCAAAAATATCCTAGAATCTTTAATATCTTTGATTTATCAATAATCGAAATGTGAGATCTTACTTGAAAATTATGAGATTCTATAGAAACAATAAGATCTAAAGATGAAAAATCACGTGAATTAAAATCAAAAATAATTTGAGCTCTTATTTACCCAATGGTAATTGTAACACTATCTCTTGGTATGATTTTAATATTTATGATATATGTAATACCAAAAATTACAGATATGTATAAAGACGCTAAAGTTAATTTACCTGAATTAACTCAAACAGTAATAAATATATCAAATTTTCTTCAAAATAATATAAAAGAAATTATTATATGAATAATAGCATTTCTAATTTTATTTACATTCTTAAAAAGCTATCATAAAACAAAAATCTATTTTGATAGAGCAATATTACATGTCCCTATTTTTTGACCACTTATACAGAAAAAAATCTTAAGCTTGTTTGCATCTAGTTTATGAATATTATTAAACAGTTGAGTTATAATTAATAAATCTCTAGAAATTTCTTCTAGAGCATTAGAAAATGATTATTATGAAAAAGACTTAAAACGTATAATAAGTAGTGTATCTAGATGAACAGCTCTAAGCACTTGTATGTGAATAGATGAAATCCAAAGTTGAAAACAAAACTTTCTGTTTCCTATAGAGATGGCTTCTATCGTAAAAATATGAGAAGAAACTTGAAAACTTGCTGAATTATTAACTAAGTCTTCTATTAAATATAACAAAGAAATTGACGTACTAGTAAAAAATATGCAAACAGCAATTGAACCACTAGTAATTGTAATAGTATGATGAATAATATGAACACTGATAATGGCAATTATGCTACCATTCTTTAATATGGTTAATGTGATTTAAAAAAAGACAACTTAATAAATATTATTTAAGTTGTCTTTTAGTTTATCCTGATTTTGATTCATTAAATCTCTAACATCTTTAGCATCTCAGATACTTCATTCTAAAGTATCGATGTATCACTCAATAATTTCACCTGTTTCTTCAACCATAGATTGGTCTTCGTTACGTCATGAACATGAAGTAGATAAAAATATAATTAATGTAAATATAATTATTTTTTTTACCCCAAGAGTACTTGCTTCACAGCGCATTTTCTTATAAGTTAAGTTCTAAACCTTCTACCATTCTTTTCATATCATCTTTCAATTCTGCTTTAAAGTTTATATCTTTTCAGTATAATTTTAAATCTAATTGCCAAGCATGAAGTGCTTGTCTGTGAAGTTGATATCTTGTTGCTATTTCTTTATTTACTCTAATATTTCAATATGTCTTATCTCATAAGATAGGATAACCTATGCTAGCCAAATGTACTCTTATTTGATGAGTTCTCCCAGTTTCTATTTTTACTTTTAAAAGAGTATATTTATTATCTATATATTCTAAAACTGTTCCATAAGTAATAGCTATTTTTGGATTAACAGGATTAAGAGCTGTCATTCTAAGTCTATTATTTGGATCTCTTCAAATAAATGACTCTATTTTTATATCTGTATTTTTTATTTTTCAAACAACAATAGCTAGATAATATTTTCATATATCTCTATTTTTTATTGTTTTAGACAAATAATTCATCATTACATCAGTTTTTGCAATCATTATTACACCTGAAGTATCTTTATCTAATCTATGAACAATTCAAGGTCTATGAACTCCTCATATATTTGGAAGTTTATCCTTACAATGCTCTAACACTCAATTTACTAATGTATTTTTATTTCAATTCTCTCATGGAACTGGGTGAACATTTATTCATGCATCTTTGTTTATCACAAGGATTTCTTTGTCTTCATAAATAACATCAAAGTCCATCTTTTCTGGTAGTACTTCAGTTAAGCTTTCTACTACTATTTCGATAACTATTTCATCTTGATTTTTTATTTTTAAATTTTTAGATATATTTTTTCAATTTACTGATACTTGTCATCTATCAATCATTTTTTGAATATAGCTTCTTGAAAAATCATTAAAAAGAGCAGATAAGTATATATCTACTCTTTTTTGTTTACTTATTATTACACAAAAGTTATATATCATTTTATTTTTTTTTATAATCCTAATCCTGTTTTTATATCATCAATTTTATTTTGATTTACTTCTTCAACATTTTTATTTTGTTCTTGAGATTTATATAAATCTCATAATTCAGACCATTCTGCTTGTTGTTTAGCAACAAGTTTTTTTATATCATCTGGATGTTCTTTTGCAAGATCCTTAAATTTTACTCTTTCTTCAGTAAAAACCTTTGTTAATTCATCAAATTGAAATTGAGATAATGTCGGAACAGCATCTAATACTCTTTGTTTTTCCATAGTATTTAAAGAAAGACTAAATTTCAATAAATCTAAAAAATCTTGTGCATCAATCTTTACTTCCTTAGAATGTTTTTCAAGAAGTTTTAAAACGATTATATCTACATCTTGTTCTAATATTTGGTTTTCAGACATTTTTATTTTGAAAATAGTAAATTTATAGTTACATTATAGTTATATTTAAATAATTTCAACATTAATTTTTAAAAAATCAAAATTGTCAATTTTTAAAACTAAATGAATAATCCTAAAAATCCAAAAAATAAAGTCTGGAGAATTTTTATATACTATATTCACTAGAGACTATTGAAAGATCCTATGTAATAAAAAATTCAGTAAAACAGAAAAAACTTTAGATCTTTGATACCTAATAAATTTTGAGATAACAACTAAAGAAAATGTATCTATTCATAAAATAAGGAATATAAAAATAATATCAGAACTTAATCGTGACAATAAAACTTTCGATGAATTAAATAGTTATTTAATAATATTATCATTAGTTCATAATAAAATACCAACTTGAAGCCCTATATATGAATTATTTAATTTACTAGAATTAATAAATTCATATCCAAATTTAGATAAAACTAAATTAATTCTAACAAGACTAAAAATTATATCCATATTATGAGAACTAAATGAAACTCATAATAATGAAACTATTAGTAAGATATTAAAATTTATAAATTCTAACAAAATTGATAGAATACTAAAATTAACTGGAATTACAGAAGAATTAAAAAAAGAACTAGAAATTATATAATTTCT
>JASFZI010000091.1:0-14617 GCA_045107135.1 Candidatus Altimarinota bacterium | reverse complement strand
AGTGCTTCATCAAGAGATTCCGTTAGAATATCTGATGTATCAAATATGAAAACATCACTAGAGCTATTTCACTTAAATGCAGGTAAATATCCATTACCAGATGATAGTCAAATTATAGAATATGAATTAGAAACACTATGGTTTCAATGAGACTTTTGATCTAAAGTAGTTTCACAATTATCAAGGAATCTAAACGAAGTACCAATAGATCCATTATCTAATAAAACATATATATATTCAGTAGTAAATAATAAAAACGAATATGAAATTCTTAGTTTATTAGAATAAGATTTATCATTAAACAATATAACACAAACAAATGCGGCTTCTATTACGGTAACTCCAAAAATAGATTGAGAATATAACTGAGTGTTCATAAAAACACCAACACATATTGTACCAATACCAAGTATAATAACATCAGAAGACGCAACATGATGAATGATATTAAATAATACAAATATAAAATCACAAGTGACAGACAGATGAGCAAATATTCCAAATATATGAAATGTAAACTACAATACATGAGCATTAATATGATTAGAGTTGTCAGTATACACATGAACTATTAACATAGACTCACTAGATGAAGAAAAAGAAAGTGTAATGCTTGCTATACAAAATGCATATACTGGTTCAGAATTAGCAAACGGTGATATTTATGCATATATATTAAATATAACAATATTAGAAGATTTGGTAACTTTAGCAGATACAATTGTATTGGGTGATAGTACAGAAAATAGTACGGTAGAATCAGCATTATGAACATTTGGACTATCAGAAACATCTGTAAGTCAATGAGTAACTGTTACTATTTCAAATAATTGTAGCGTTCCTCCAACAAGTTACGTAAGTTCAAATACATCAATTGCAACAGTATCATGAAATACAATTACTACCTTAACAGTATGAACAACAGATATATCACCAGTATGATGAGATTGTTGAGATAATGCATTAAAAACTTTAACAGTAACGGAACCTCCTATAAGTCAATGGAGAGACATACCATGAACAAATTGTACAAATGATGATTATGTATTTACTTTAGATTGAATTACATATAGATGGGCTTGATGTAATAGCGTACTAGGAATAACAGGAATAACTACAAATGCAGATGTATATAATTGAACTTGTTATGATTATGCTTGATCAACAACTACTACAAATTGTAGTTCTACGTACCTTACAAATACAGCAAAAGAAAATATTTTTAATGCAGATAATTGAGTAGATAATATATGGTGAAAAGCATATTTATGGGCAGATGCTGTACAAGAAAATAATGCTTGTCCTATTTGATGGCACTTATCTAGTGATTCAGAATGGGATAAATTAGAAACTTATTTAAATTGATGAGTTAGTTGTTATTCTTCAAATTGTGATTGACTTGGTTGGGATTGATACAAGTTAAAAGATACTACAAATAATATTATACAAGCACTTAAATTACCAATAGCTGGACGTCGGTATAATGGAGTTTTTGGTTCTCGTGCTTTTTACGCTTATCTATGGTCATCAACTTTACATTCTGATCCTACATATGCATATGGAAGGTATTTATCTACGAGTAATTCTTCAATTAATCGTAGTAGTTTTAATAAAGCTTTTGGAGCATTTTCAGTCAGATGTGTTAAAGATTAAATTTTTAATACAATATAATATCCATTATGTAAAGCTAAATTTTAATTTTTTCTCTTTATGTTTTTGAAAAAATAAATCTTTCTAATAAGTTAAAACTTGTTAGGAAGATTTATTTTATTTTTCTAAATTTACTTTCAAATTATATTATGTTTGTTGTTATTAATAATATAATTGATTTTTTAATAAAATAATATCTAATAAGTTAGATAATATTAAACTTACACTTTAAAAATATCTAAAATGTATAAAAAATTAGTAGAGGCTGAAATAAATATTTAGATAATGACAAAAAATTATTATTGCTTTGAGCAAGACAGGTTTGAAAAACAACTATAATAAAAGAAATAAAATCTAATATGGAAAATCAGATAGTCAAATAATAGTTTTTATTGATGAAATACAATATTTAAAGGATCCTAGTAATTTTTTAAAATATATTTTTTATGAATATAAATGAACTATAAAGTTAATTATTACTTGAAGTTCAGCTTTTTATATTGATAAAAATTTTAAAGATTCACTCGCTTGAAGAAAAAAGATTTTTTTATATAAATACTTTAAGTTTTGAAGAATATCTAATTTTTAAGCAAAAAGATATTTTGGAAGCATCAGTTGAATATGAAGATAAATATTATTTTATTTTATTTTAAAAATATTAGCTAGTCAAGTAGGTAGTTTATTAAATATTAATGAAATTTCAAATACTATTAATCTTAATACTGTTACTGTTGAGAGGTATATATATATTATGAAAAAATCTTTCCATATAGCTACAATATCACCTTTTTATGAAAATATAAGAAAAGAACTTACAAAGATGCAGAAGGTATATTTTTATGATTTATGACTTAGAAATTATTTTATTAGCAATTTTGAAAATTTTGATTTTAGATTAGAGTAGATAAATGAGAATTATTTGAAAATTTAATTTTTAGAAATTTATTAAATAATTATAAAACAACTGATATAAAGTTTTGGAGAACTCAAAACAAAAATGAGGTAGATTTTGTTATTGAAAAAGAAAAAAAAGCTTATGAAGCAAAAGTTAATAAAGATAGATTTAATCCTAAAAAATATAAATTATTTACTTATACATATGATAATTTTTCATTAGATGTTATTGATTTAGAAAGTAGTATCTATATGTAATTTTATTTTGCTTTCAAATTAAATTATATATAATAAGGCATATTAAAATATTATTAAAAATAAATAAATGCTTGTAGTTAAATGAAAAAGTGAATTAAGTTGAACAGTAAAGGTTAGTTGATCAAAAAATGCTGCACTTCCTATTTTGTGAGCTGCTTTACTTGTAAATTGAAGAGTTACCCTAAATAGGGTACCTAAAATATGAGATGTGAATACATTTTTAGATATTTTAGAATGAATCTGAGTTAAATATGAATGGGAATGAGATTCTCTGCACTTTGATTCTTCAAAAATAACAAATGAAAATCTAAATTTCGAAAAAATTAAAAAGATAAGATCATCAATATTTCTTTTATCTCCACTTCTTCATTTTTTTGGTAATATAAAAATACCATTTCCAGGATGATGTAGTATATGAGCTAGACCAATTGATGCTCATTTAAATTGATTAGAAGCTATATGATATACATCAAATTGTGAATGAGAAGATATTATTTTAGACTGAAAACTTAAAACAGGTTTAAAAGAGCTTAATGCTAGTTTTTGAGTAAGTTCAACTGAAAATTTAATAGTTGCAAATGTTTTAAGAGATGGAAAAACTGTTATCAAAAATTCTGCTACAGAACCACATGTAATGAATTTGATTGATTTTTTGAGAAAAGCATGAGCTGATATAAAAATTAGATATAATCATGAAATAATAATAACAGGGGTCTATTGATTAAAATCAAACTTTACTTTTGATGTAGTTGCTGATTATATAGAATCAGGTACTTATATGATTATCTGAGCGTTAGCTTCAAAAGATTATATTGATATAGTTGATGCTAGAATAGAAGATCTGTTTACATATATTGAGAAATTAAAAGAGGCATGAGTAAAAGTAGAGGATTTATGAAATGATGTTTTGAGAGTTTATAAAGCAGATAAATTAAAAGCTGTAAAAATTCAAACTAATATTTTCCCTGGTTTTCCAACTGATTTACAATCACCATTTTCAGTATTATTAACTCAAGCTAAGTGAGAATCAAGAATCCATGAAGTATTGTTTGAATGAAGATTGAGTTTTTTAGTAGAATTAGAAAAAATGTGAACTAAATATACTGTTTTGAATCCTCATGAAGCTATTATTTACTGACCAAATGATTTACAATGATGAGCAACTGTTACGTCATGGGATCTTAGAGCATGAGCTGCTGTAGTTATTGCTGGGTTGATTGCTGATTGAGAAACAAAAATTACAAATATAGAATATATTTTTAGATGATATGAAAATTTTGTAGATAAATTACAAAAGCTTTGAGCAAATATAGAAGAGCATGAATTGAAACTAGATTAATTTAATAATAAAACAAACCTATGAAAATATTCCCAATATTATTAATAATTTTTTGAATAATAATAATAATATTTCCAGAAATAATAGCTTATTTCATTGGAGGATTATTTATATTTATTTGAGTAAATATATTAGTGTTTTTTAAGAAGAAATGATGAAAATGAAAAGAAGATTATGTGAAATTTGGTAATTATAAAATCTTTAGATAAAAAAATATGTTAGAAACAGTAATCATTTACATAATATTAGCACTAATTTCATTTTTTCCAATTGTTATTTGGGCATATATTTTTTCATATATTGATGATAACCCTTTGAATAAAAAAAGGTTTTTAGTTGGGGTTATATGATGATGATTATCAGTAGTGCCAATATTATATATGGATAATATATTAGAAATACTAAATTTTAAATATTTAAATATATTTTATTTTGTATCTGAAATTAAATCATTATTTACTAGTTTTGAGTTTTGATTATCAATGAGCTTATTCTTGTTTGTTATTGTATTATTTTCTTTTCTATTTTGATGATTTGTATCAAAATTTAGAGAAATCATAAAAATATATTTGAAAAACATTCTAGTCTTTTTGGTTTTTATAGCTATTTTGTCTATTGTAATATTTTTGTTAAATATTATCTTTAGTAAATTTGATTTTGTGATTTCTGAGGGAATAGCTTTTGGAGATATAGTATTTAATTCTTTTAGACTTATAGTTTTTTATTATATATTAGTTGCTTTTATAGAGGAAACAAGCAAACATTTTAATTTTTTACAATCTAGTGTATTACAAATTAAGTCTATTAAAGATTGAGTTTTGTATGCTATTTTTGTAGCATTAGGGTTTAGTTTGATTGAAAATATGTTATATTTATATAGTTATTATTCTGTATATTGAATAAATGGAGAATTACTTAAAATATATTTTTTCAGGTCAGCATTTTCAGTAATAGTGCATATACTATCCAGTTCGGTAGTTGCTTATTATTTTTCTAAAGCATTACTTCTTTACAGACATCATGATCTAAGTTTTTCGTATTTAAAAATATTTTCTTATTGATTATTAATAAGTATATTGCTTCACTTATTTTTTGATGTAGCATTGACTTTATGATTTAGTTTTGTTATGTTTATATACTTTATTTGAGGTTATTTATATGTAAGTAGTATATTTTATAAGGAGGAATAAAAAAATCTAAAACAAATATTTGTTTTAGATTTTTTTAAATTAATTAATTAATTAAAAAACTTTTCATCTTCAATTTCACCTAACCAAACTTGGCATGTATATTTTATATCAGGAGTAAAGTCTGCTCAAACTATCCATTGTAAGTATCATCTATCAATATCTGCTACTTCTTCAAAAGTTTTACCTCTATATTTTCATATTCTCATAGTTTTTATAAGAATAAATTCTTTTGCAGTCATAGCTTTCATTTTTTCTATTACTTCGTCATCTGTTATACTTAGTTTGTTTTTAATTATTTCAAATAATTTATAAAAAATATTTTCTAAAACGACTACATCTCAAAAGGCATCATGTGCTGTTGTACATTCTTTATTTCAATCTGAATCAGTTATTTCATATAGTTCAAAGAAAAATCTTAGGTATTGTTGGTTTACGTATTCAGGTTCTTTTCAATTACTATTAAATAATACTCATTCTGACCATAATACTTTTGCAACTTTTAAAGTATCTATTAATTTGTCTCAGTAGTTTATTCATGAATTATCTAAAACATCTAAGTCAAAATCTAAATTATGGGCTACTAATATATTTTCATTAAAGACATTAGATAATTCAGCTCTATCTTTATCATTTATATATTCTCAGTTGGTTTTTTCAATTAATAATTTTTTATATATATTATGTACAGCTATTGCTCAAATTTCTATTTCAGTATCTGTATTAAAAAACATATTTCCATCAGTTTTTACTCAAGAATCTAGTTCTCTATAAGCTAACTGGATCAAATCTCAGTTAGAAGTAATATTTCATTTTTCATCTTTTAATATTCCGGTTGTTTCTGTATCAAAGAATAATATTTTAGAATTAATGTTCATATTTTTAAAATTTATTAAATAATTATATCTAATATATGTATTTTTTATTAAAAATTAAATTTTTGTTTTGAACTTATATTATAATTTTATAGTTTTTTAGAAAAATTCTGATATAAAAGGGCTGATAAATATTAAATTCATCAGCCTTTTTGGTTATAAGGGTTTATAGTATTATTGAGCAAATTTACTCAAGAATCCAAATCCCTTGATTATTTCGACATGCTTTCTGGTACACCTTTTCAGATTTACCATCAATTATTGCGCGTATCTCAGCATCTCTGCAGTATTTTTGATTCTCAACATAAGTTCTTCTTGGAGTTACAGAAACTTTATTTTTTGAATCTGGATTTATCCAACTACTTGTTGTATTGATAGGATTGTATTCATATGCATTGTTAATTTGCTGCATATCATACTTATCCATTTCATTACCAAAAATATAGCCAAAGAGGCTTCCTATTGCCGCGCCAATCAATGTTCCTGCAGTATTTTAACCAATAGCTTGTCCTATTAAAGCACCAGCTCCTGCACCTATTGCTGCCCCACTAAGTGATTTGTTTACACAACCATTAGTTGTAGCAATAACAAAGAGTATACATACTAACAAACATATTTTTTTTGTTTTCATTTGTTTCTCCTTTTTATTTGAAAACTATTAATTACATAAACTAGTAATAGTTATTTAACTGATTTTCTATTATTTGTCAAGTAAATTTATTTTGATACTAATTTTGCAAATTTTAAATTTTCATTATACTAGGGGTACTTGGTAAATATCAAGAGAGAGTAAGAGGGAATAGGCCCGTTTGAATTACTCCAGCAACCTGTCTTATAGATAAGGTGCTACTTCCTACCTGTACTAACAGGAAAGATATAATTATAAAAATTTTTGAGACAAAATTTAATAAAAATACTTTCTTTAATATAGGAAGTATTTTTTTAATATTTAATTACTTTTTTTATGAAATATTTAATAACTTCCGAATCAGTATCTGAGTGACATCCTGATAAAATGTGTGATCAAATAAGTGATGCTATTTTAGATGCTTGTTTAGAACAAGATCCTAGTTCTAGAGTGGCTTGCGAATGTTTAGTAACCACAGGGACTATTATTGTGAGTTGAGAAATTACAACTAATGCGTGGGTTAATTTTCAGGATATAGCTAGGAAAACGGTTAGAGATATTTGATATTCTAGTTTAGAAGCGGGTTTTAGTGCTGATGATGTATCTGTACAAATTCTTATAAATTCTCAGTCGCCCGATATAGCAAGATGAGTTGATACGGGGTGAGCTTGAGATCAGTGAATAATGTTTTGATATGCTACAAATGAATCATCTGATTATTTACCTTTAACTATTAGCTTGGCCCATAAATTAATTAAAAAATTAGAACAGGTAAGGAAAGATAAAACGCTAGATTATTTATTGCCAGATGCAAAGACACAAGTAACTATAGAATATGAGCATCATAAACCAAAAAGAGTAGACACAATTGTAGTATCAAATCAACATAAAGAAAGTGTAAGTTTGGAACAATTGCAAGCCTGAATTATAGAACATGTTATAAAACCTGTTATTTGAGATTTGATGGATGAGAAAACTATTTTACATATAAATCCAACTGGTAGATTTGTTATAGGATGACCAAAAGGAGATTGTTGAGTAACTGGAAGAAAAATAATAGTTGATACATATGGATGAGTATGAAGACATGGTTGATGAGCTTTTTCAGGGAAAGATCCTACAAAAGTAGATAGAAGTTGAGCTTATATTACTAGATACATTGCAAAAAATATTGTTGCTTCGTGAGTTTGTGAAAGATGTGAATTACAAATTTCATATGCTATTTGAGTAGCTGAACCAGTAAGTATTTTTCTTGAAACTTTTGGAACTGAAAAAGTAGATAAAGATAAAATAATAGAAATCATAAAAACTAACTTTGATTTAACACCAGCTTGAATTATTAAAACACTTGATTTAAGGAAACCAATATATCAAAAAACAGCAACATGATGACATTTTGGTAGAGATGATGTTAGTTGGGAAAAACTTGATAAAAAAGAAGTGTTTGAAAAGTTGTTGAATTAAGTATTAATTTAATAATTTTTTGTAAACCAAGTAAATTGTATTATAATTAATATGATTTACTTTTTTAATACAAAAAATATGGATATTTCTTTAATTATGATTTTATGAATAATTGTTTTAGTTGTCGGTGTTATTTATATTATTACTTATAATAGTATTATAAGGACAAGAAACAATGTTGAAGAAAATGTTTCTGCTATTGATACTGTTTTTCAAAACAGATATGACTTGATTCCAAATTTGGTAGAGGTTGTAAAACAATATGCTAGTCATGAAAAAAATCTTTTAGAATGAGTAACTAAACTTAGATCTGGTGCTATGTCAGGTCAAGAAATGACTAAGGAAAAACTTGAAAATGAAAATATGTTATCAGGGACTTTAAAATCTATTTTTGCATTAGCTGAGAATTATCCAGATTTAAAAGCAAATGAAAATTTTATTAATCTTCAAAATGAATGGACTGAGATAGAGGATAAAATGCAAGCCGCTAGAAGATCATATAATGCTTCAGTTAAAGCATTAAGAGATATTAGACAAATGTTTCCTTCAAGTATAGTTGCATGAATGATGACTTTAAAAACATATGATATGTTTGAAGCTTCTGAAGAATCAAGAAAATCACTTGATGCAAAAAAACTATTTAATAAATAATAGAGCTTATGCATAATTTTGATTTTACATCAATGATTAAAAAATATCCTTTGCTTAAAACAAAGGATGTTTCTTTTTTAAATAAATTTTTTAATAGAAAGGATATTTTAGAAATATTAATTGAAATAGAAAAATGAAGAAATAAACAATATAAAATATTATTATCTGCATTTTTTATAGTTTTTGTAGGAGTATTATTTTATTTATTGAATAACCCTATACATAATTGGACAGCAAAATTATTAATTTCTTTTGTTTCAGCTTCTTCTGTTACTGCTTTTGTCTTGATTATTCTTATTATATTTTCTAAAAATAAAAAGACTGTTAAAAAAAATATTATTCCTGATTTTATTAAGACTATGTGAGCAGGTATTAAATATTCTCAGGGTTGAGCTTATTTTAAGGAATCTTTAAGTAATTTGAGATCTATATGAATGTTAAAAAAATATACTAGAATTGATTTTAAAGAAGATAGTATTAAATATGTCATATGAGATAAAAGTGTAGATATAGATGGAGAAAAACAAAAAAGTATAGAAATAACTGGTGCAGAAATTAAAACTTCAGAGAAAAGAACGAGAAGAACAAAAAATGGGACAAATACATATTATGTTGTTACCAATCATTGTTACATGATGAAAGTTGATTTTAAAAATCCTAGGTTTAACTTAAAAAAATCAATCAAACTATTAGAAGATATAAGTGATAATTATATTAAGAAATTTTTTAAAGTTTTATGAATACAAGCTTCAATAATTTTTACATTCTTATATATAATTTCATGAGGGGAGAATTCTGATGGATATATTGATGAATTTTTAGATTTAGCATTTAATAATTTAAGTGTAACAATAATTTTTTTAATTTGAATGTTTTTTGTGATTTGGTTTATTTATACTTTTATAAGAGGAAAGAAAAGAATAAAGTTAGAGAACATAGATTTTGAAAAAGAGTTTGATGTGTTTAGTGATGATGGGATTGAGGCAAGAAGATTATTAACACCATCTTTCATGTATAGACTTGTTGATTTTGTAAACAAGATAAATCATAAAAGAATATATGAAATGTATTTCCATAATAATTATTTTTATTTAAAATATAATCTTTTAAGAACAAATAGTTTATCAAATTGAAGAATGTTAAAGTCCAATAATTATATGGAATTCTCCAAGTGGAAAAATGTTTTTAAAAATCTAGAAGATTATGTCGAATTTTATTTAGAAATTAAAAATATTACAGCTTTATCAAAAGATCTAAAACTGTTTTACTATGACAAATGAATGATGTCAAAACAATTAATTAAATAACTAAGCTCTTAGAAAAGCTTAGTTTTTTATTGGATATAAATTTGTTGTAGAGATGACTTGCCATTTTGAATCAGCTTGTTTTAAGATTTCTAAAACTCAATCAAAATGTAATAATCAATAAGTGATATATATATTATTATATTCTGATGATATAATAGCATCAGATAATACAATATTTCTTTCATCTAATATTACATCAAATAAATCAGTATTTGCAAAATTATTAGTTAAAAAATCTTGAGTAGTATCATTTCAAATTATGAAATTTAATATAGCTTGGTTTATATATACTAAAATACGTAATTGTTTATCATTTAATGAAGCAAGAGTTTCTAATATTATTTTATTTGCATCAAGAGGTAGTTTATTTTTATAAACGTCGGTAGGATCTTCTTTGTTATTAATTTTTTCTTCATACAAGGCAATTATTTCATCCATATTTAGATCTATATTAAAATCTAAATCGTTAACTAATCATTCGAAAGCTCTATTATCTTGATTAACAACTCAATATAATTTTGAAAAGTTTTTATATAATTCCTCATCAAATTTAATTCATATAGCTTGATTAAATTTTTCTAAGTTTTCTTCTGTTCCAGGTTTAACTCATTCATAAAAATATACTCATCAATTATTTTTATGCTCTGTTATATTATTAATTATATTATCATAAAATTTTTTTGTTCATATATGACTCATTGCTTGGAATTTTACAGTTTTTGTTCAATTAGTGATTGTGTATTCTGGCATTGGAGCTGGATATATCTCATTTAAGAGATATGTTATCCCTGTAAATAATATTGTAATAAACAGCAAAAAAATGCTTACTCTATTCAAAAAATAATTCATGAAATCAGGAAGATACATTAATTGTTTTTTTCTAATTTTAATCCAGATAAAGTGTAAAAAGTAGAAAAAAAGAGTATACACACATAGTGATAATATAAATTCTAATACTCCAGAAATTCAGCTCAAGTAAAACATTCCTAAAGCAAATATTAGGAGAATCAAGTATGTTATAATATTTTTAAGACTCATAAGTTAATTATAAATATATAAAGGTTATAGAATTAGTTTATTTATTTTTTTGATTTTATGAAAATATTTTCTATAATTCTTTTAGTTTATTATTATTTAATAGCTTCTATATGAAATATTTATTATCAATTGTTGCTACTCTACTAATTTCACTTACATTTTTTTCTAATATTTCTGATGTTTCAGCTTGGAGTGTATTTTTATCTCCTGGTTGATCAAGTGATGTCCCTTATTGTAATAATAGTTGAGACTGTTGATTAGGAGCTTGACTTAAACCTCTTGAAAAAATAGGTCTAATTGAAACAGAACAATCAGCATCAGAATTTATCCAGAGTATTGTGGCATATATTCTTTGATTTTTGATGTTATTATCTGTTATAATAATAATTTATGCCTGAGTTGTTCTTCTTACATGAGCTTGAGATGAAGAAAAAGCTAAAAAAACAAAACAGATTATATTATATGCTATTTTTTGATTAATTATTATATTTTTAGCTTATCCTATATCAAAATTTGTTTTCACCGCATTAAATTCAGGATCAGGTGGCCAAATTCAGAATACAACAAATCCGTAATTTTTATTAATTTAATAAAAAACATTATAAGATTGATTTTTATATAAAAGTCAATCTTGTTTTTTTGTTTAATTTTTTTTATTATGATATAATATTTTTATATATTTTTTAAATAAAAAAATTATGGGTGAAATTAATCTTCCAATTAAAAAATCTGTATCTAATTATGCAGCAAGTATTTTGTTTTTAGTTACTATAGTAATAATTACTTTAACTCTACATTTCTATAATAATCATATTTGAGATCAAATAGATGATTTAAAAAGTGATATTAATTCAATAGAATCAAGTATTGCAGAAGAACAACAAGATAAACAATTACAAATTTATACTCTATTAGAGTTGAATAAAGAAACTATTAATTCATATAAATTAATGAATAATGTAACTAAATATATTAATCATATGAATGTTATAGCTTCAAAATATAAGCTAGAATTTAGTGGTTTTGATTTAGTAAAGTGAGAAATAAGTTCAAATGTTAAGCTTATTTCTGATAAGGAATGAATTGCTTTTCAAAAAACGAGAGATTTTATAAACAATTATAGAATTGACCCTAAGGCATTATTTGAATTACAATTTATTAATTCAATTGAATGAATGGATGATATGAAATTTAGAGTAAATTTTAAAATTAAATAATTTAGATAAATAATTAAAAAAATATGTCAATTTATAAAAAAAATAATAAATTTGTTTCGTACCTAATAATATTAATAACATTATTCATATTAGTTCTTATTACTAAAGGTAAATTTGATGTTTTACAAGAAAAATTAGATTCTAAAGAAACGCTTAGTTTTTCTTTGGATGAAAAAAGGGAAGAACTATTAGAATTAAATGCTAAAAAAGATGAATTAGCTAAATCATCTGAGAATATTGATAAATATATGGTAGAAATTAAAGAAGATGAATTAATAGATTATATTTATTCTTATATTGAGAAAATAAACGATAGGGATTGAGTTGTCATTGTAAAAAGTATATCAATTTCTGAACCAGAAGATACAGAAATATGATTTAAACAATCAAATATTACTTTAAATTTAAGAATACCTAATGAAACAAGATTAAAACAGATATTAGATTTTTTAACTTGACCAGAATCTAAATATAATTTTTTTATAAGTTCATTTTCTTTTCCTTACTCTAATACGGAATGAAGTTATAACGTATCAGTACCTTTAAAAGTATTACATAAATAAAATTCACACACAATATGGAAAATACAAATATTTCAATGACACTTGATGATACAAATAAATGAAAAAATAAACAAATTTATTTTTTCAAAAATGTATCTCTTGTTGATAAATACAATTTTTATGAATATTTATCAGTTATGTTAGACTGATGAGTATCTATTGTAGAGACATTAGAATCAGTTGAATCAAAGATTACTAGTGCTTATTTTAAAGAAAAAATTAAAGAATTAATCACTTTTATTTCTTCAGGAGATTCTTTTTCAAAATCAATGAAAAAAATGCCAGATGTTTTTGCTAATTCAGAAATTTCTATTATAGAAGCATGAGAATCAACAGGAATGTTAAGTATCTCTTTAATGAAACTTAGTGATGATCTAAAAAAGGTACATAATTTAAGAAGTAAAATTAAAGGATCATTAACATATCCTATTATTATATTTTTATTTTTAATATTAGCATTAGTTATAGTTTTGACTTTTGTTATACCTCAGATTAAACCTTTATTTGATAATTCTGGTGTAGAATTACCAATAGCTACTAGATTACTTATAATGACTTCTGATTTTATAATTACAAATATGTGATTATTGTTTTTAGCTATAGTTTCATTATTTGTATTTATTATATGATATATAAATACACAATCTGGGAAAAAAGCTATTGAAGAATTTTTATTTTGATTACCTTTGATATGAAAAGTTTATAGAAATTATATTCTTTCTAACATAGCTTCAACTTTAGGAAGCCTGATTTGATCTGGTGTAAATTTAATGAAAACTTTATCACTTATTTGAAAAGCTACTAATAATTCTATTTATGAATCATTATTTGATGAAATTATTGTAAGAGTTTCTTCTGGTGAACAAATAGTAAAGGCTATGGAAGCAGTTGATCCAGAAAAAATATATTTTCCAGCAGATTATTTACAAATGTTATCTGTATGAGAAAAAACAGCAAGTTTAGAAATGATTTCAAAAAAATTAAATGACCAATATACGAAAGAAGTTGATTATTCATTAGATAATTTAACTAAATGGATAGAACCTATTGCTATTTTATTAGCTTCAATCTTTGTATTATGGTTTGCTTATGCAATATTATGAGCAATATTAAAAATAACTCAGACTATTTGATAATAAATTATTATAAAATAAAACCATAATTAATCAACCCAATAAATTAAAAATTTTTTTAATTTATTGGGTTTTTTATTATACTTTTAAGTATTATATTATTAATAATAAAATCAAATGTATAATAAAAAACAGGCCTTTACTCTTATTGAATTAATTATAACAACAATAATATTAGCTATTTTGTGAACGATATCAGTTATATCAATTCAATCATATAGTAAAGCTACAAGGGATTCAGTTAGAATAAATGATATGGCAAAAATAGAAAAATCATTAGAATTATTTCAGCAAAATGCTTCAAAATATCCAGAATCTACTGATTTTTATGCAGTAACATATTCATGATCAGAAGCATGGGTACAATGAACATTTTGATGATCTACATTTACTAATATAGAAAAATTAGATAA
>JASFZI010000090.1:0-40525 GCA_045107135.1 Candidatus Altimarinota bacterium | reverse complement strand
CTTAAAAATATTTTTAAGTGTTTTTTTGAATAATTATATTATACTCAGTAATAAGCATAATTCATTAAATATAATCAAATAGTTATATATACTAATCAAACTGTTTTTAGTGTATTGCTAGAATATTTTACTTTACTTGCAAGTTTAGTAAATGCTTTAGGTAATGCTAATATAAGAGATGATTTAAGTAGAATAATCCACCCCACTATAGATATAATTTTTTCAGGAGCTCAGTCTAATATATTATGATTTGCAACCATGAAGCTTCATAATATCATTCAAAATATTGAAGTAATAATAATTAGACCCTTATTTTCTTTAATCCCAGTAGCTAAGTTTTTATAATACTTAGTATTTATAAATAAACCTATTCATAAAAGTAACATAATAGGTCCCATTATACTTGAAGTCATAACAGTTGTTTCCATAGTTAAAATTTTTTAAAATAATATAATACAAGTTTATTTTAACATAATTTAAAAAAAGTTGCAAAAATTCTCACATTAATCTGAATTTGTTGTAATTTATTATTATTTAATTAATATATATTTAATATATAAATGTTAAAAAATTATGATTGAATACAAAAAAAACTTATTTAAAACACTATTTTGATTAAAAGAATTATTACCTATTCTTACAGGTATTTTGCTTTTGATATCAATGATAACCCAATTATGATTATTTGAAAATTTCTGAAATTTTCTAGAAAATGATTTTGTAGGAGTTTTTCTATCTAATTTTATATGATCTATTTCAGCTTGAAATGTATTGAATTCTTATATAATTGCTGATTCAATAGGGAATTTTCAAGATAATATCTTAGTAATAACTGTTTTTCTTATATCGTGGGTTACAGTTTGAATTATTCAATTACCAGCGGAAATATATTTTCTATGAAAAAGATTTGCTATTATAAGGAACCTAACTTCATTTGTTTTTGCAATGATTTGAGCATATTTAGTTTATTTTTTAATGATTATATAATGAAAATGTTTTATTTAAGATTAAAGGATAAGTATTGATTAAATTTTTTGTTTCTATACTTAGTTTTAATTCTTTATATTATTACAGGTTTTATAGACTTTGCATACTTTAAAGATGTTTGATTAGGTTTTTTGAATATTTTTATATACCAGATTATACCAGTATTAATTTTTGTTTTTGTTTTGATGTTTATTTTTAATATATTAATCTCTAAGGACTTAATTAAACAAAAAATTAAAAAATCTGGAAATTTAACAAAATATTTTTTTTCAATAATTTGATGAATTTTATCGACATGACCAGTATATATGTGGTATCCATTTTTGAAACAATTAAAAGATCATTGACTAAATCACGGACATATTGCTAGTTTTATTTATGCAAGATCAATAAAAATACCTTTTTTATTAATTATGATATTTTATTTTTGATTAAAATACACAATAATTTTTAATTTAGTTATTTTATTCTCAGCAATAATTATTTGAATATTTATAAATTTAATTTTTAAATTAATACCTTATGAAAACAATAATAGCTAGTTTGAAGGAATGAGAAAATTATGAAATAGCTGAAAATGCAGCTAGAGCACCTTATTTTGTAGTTTTAAATTGAGAAGAATATGAAAAAACTATAAAAAATCCTTTTACACATTGATGATGAGCAGGTTTTGCCGTAGCAGAACTTTTAAAAGATGAAGGATGTGAAAAGTTTATTGCTTGAAAAATATGATGAAATATGAAGGGGCAATTAGATGAATTTAAAATAACTTATGAAGAAAAATAAAGTAGGAAAAAGCACTTACCGTCAAACGGTAAGTGCTTTTTATTTCCTCCTTTTTTTATAATTTTATTTTTACAATTTACCTTTGGGTCAGTTTTGCAACAAGAGCTACATTGTTTGGTGAAAAACAATCGGTAATTATAGGGATTAAATTATCAACTACAATCTTATGAATTTCTTCATAGGGAAATTCATCATCTGTATTAAAAACTTCTTGGTAATGTCTCAAACAATCACTCTTTTGGTTGTCAGCGAAGTCGGGGTATAGATAATCAATAGTTGTTTTATCTATCATCATCATTCCACAGGTTGCCCCAGATCGAATTACAATATTTGCAATTATCATCCTGCCTTCCATACTCATCTCATCGATAATATTGCCACCGATTTCAAGTACAGAGTTAATGACGTCAATACCATTGGTAGTTAGATAATTAACTAAATCAATGGCCAAATCCTTTGGGAGAACATTATTTGACAAAGTTCCAACAAAAATTACACGTATAACTTTCTGAGGAGGGCAACTCCATAGACCAGTAATTATGCTAGAATTTAGCTCTAGATTGTTTACTAATGCAGAAAATGAGCAGAATGCTCCACAAGTACATGATAGACTATCATCCGTGATAATAATTTTACCAGGATCACCTAATTTATCAAGATTAAGGATTATTGTCCCATCATCTTTAATTTCTTTTTCTTCACTCATTTAAAACCTCCGTAGTTTTTTTGTTTTTGTTTTTTTCGCTAATATCATTATTAGTGAGCATTATTGTAAATAAAAACCATTAAAAGTCAATTTACTTCATAAAAACCTATTTTTCTTTGTATTTTAAATAAAAAGCATATAATCAGCCACAAATAATATATAAACATATAAAATATGAACTTTGAGGAGTTAAATGTAATTTCACCATTATTAAAAGCAATTCTAAGAGAATGATTTGATACCCCTACAAAAATACAAGAGGAAGTTATTCCTTTTGCTATTAAATGAAAAGATATTTTAGGTAGTGCTCAGACGGGAAGTGGTAAGACATTGGCCTTTGCTTTACCTATCTTACAAAATCTTTATAACAAAAGATTAGAAAAATGATTGAAAGATTGAAAAATAAAAAGAAAAATTCAGGCTTTAGTAATTGCTCCAACAAGAGAACTAGCTATTCAAATATGAGAAGCATTTGCTCCATATTCTACAAATACAAATATGAAGCATACAGTGATTTATGGTTGAGTGAATCAATTTCATCAAGTTAAAGCCATTGAAAAATGAGTAGATATACTTATTGCAACTCCAGGTAGATTAGAAGACCTTATTAGTCAATGAATTATTAAATTATCTTATGTTGAAATTCTTACTTTAGATGAAGCAGATAGAATGCTTGATTTATGATTTTTAGCAGATATTAAAAAAATAATAAAAAGAATACCAAAGCAAAGACAAACATTCTTTTTTTCTGCTACTATGCCTAAAACAATTAAAGCTTTAGCTTCTTCTATTCTTCATTGTCCCGAAGAGATTACAGTAAATACAGTTTCTAAACCTACAAATACCATAAAACAACAAGTTTATCATATTAAAAGTAGTCACAGAAGACAATTATTACAACAGATAGTAAAAAATAAAAAGTATGATTCTATTTTAGTTTTTGTTAAAACTATGAATGATACTGAATATGTATTAGAGTATGTAAAAGTTGCAGGAATAAAAGCTGATAGTATTCATAAAAAGAAAACACAAAATGCTAGACAAAAAGCTTTAAAGTCTTTAAAAAATGGTGAAATAAAAGTATTAGTTGCTACTGATATCGCTTCTAGATGATTGGATATAAATGATTTATCATGTGTTATAAATTTTCATATTCCATCTGATTCTGAGACATATGTTCATCGTATTTGAAGAACGGCTAGAGCTTGAAAAAAATGAGTAGCAATATCTTTTTGTATAGATAAAGATAAAGAAAATTTATCAAGAATAGAATCATTAATATGAAAAAAAATAGAGATTATAGATGATAAATCTTATCTTGAAGAAGTAATACCAAAATGAAGAATACTTTGATACAAAGATTTTGAAGAAGATTGAAAGAAGAAGTATAAAAGTAAAAGTAGAAAAAAAAGGTTTTACGGAAAAAAATAAAAAAGACCCATCCCTTAATCCCTCCCCCTTTTAGGAGAGGGAAAATAACTGCAGCTATTCCTTCCTCAGAAAGGCGGGGGGGGCTTTTTTTTATCAATTAATTTTTTTAAAAATTTCTTGTTTTCAAATTTTATGTGATTTTTTATTTTTAGGAGAATATTTTAGTAAAGGTTTTATATTTATTTCGTCTTTATCATATTTTGATTCAAGAAATTCAATAACATCCTCTACAGTTTCATAAATTCTCTTTCTACCAAAATTCTCTAAATATTTAACATTATGTAATTTTTCAATTACTTTAACTCTTAGGTTAGAAAAATATACTTTTATTTCTCCTTTTTCTAATTTATCTGCTAAATCTCTTAAAACTACAAATCATGAAGAATCTATATTATTCATCCATTGAAAATCAAAAACTACAATTTTTAATGATTTTTTACTTGATATAATATTCAAAGTTTCATTTTCAAAATGTCATGCATTTGCAAAGAATATGCTTCAATCAACTCTAATAATAGATACTTCTTTTGATTTTTTTAATTTGAAGAAATTAGCATCTCTCAAAACTCAATTTTGGTACATAGAGACCTCAACTACTTTGGGTTTCATTGATTTATATATGTAGAATGATAACGAAAGTATTACTCAAACTCATATTGCTATTTCAACATTAGGTGTAAAAATAATTGTAGAGATAAAAGTTATTATTGCTACATAAGCATCAGTTTTTTGTATTTTCCAAGATTCAATAATAGGTTCAATTTTTATTAAACCTGCTACTGCTACTATAATAATAGCTGCAAGTATTGCTGTAGGTAGGTGATATAGTAAAGGAGTTAAAAACATTAATGTTATTCATATAATTATTCATGTTATAATCGATGCTAATCAAGTTCTTGCTCATGCTCTTAAGTTTACTGCAGTTCTTGAAAAACTACCAGCGACTCAATATCAACCAAATAAACCAGATCACATATTCGCAAATGCCTGAGATATAAGTTCTTTGTTTGTAGATACTTTTTGTTTTGTTCTAGCTGCTACTCATTTTGCAACAGCTATTGATTCTGTGAATCATATTAATCATATAATAAATGCTGATCATATTATAGTTAGATAATCATTTATCTTAACAAGATGAGAAAAAAATGGTATTGATAAACTAGGCAATCATTTATGAATATCTCAAGCTACTTTTCCTCAAAAATTTGTTTCGTATCATATTAAATAAGAAACTCCTATAGAGATAATTAATAGTATTAATATTCTAGGAACTTTAGGCCAATATTTTTTTAATCATATAAGTAAAGTTATTCAAAAGAATCAGAATCAAAAAGTAATTAAATGAGTATCACTCCATGCAGTAATTATTATTGCAATGATTCCTTGAAAAAAATTAAGAGATTTATCAATACTTATTCAGAAAATTTTAGACATTTGAGATATGATTGTTACTAGAGCAATTGCATTGGTAAATCATACTACAACAGGATGAGATAGAAATTCAACTATTATTCATAGCCTTAAAATAACTAAAAGTAAATAAAATACTCAGATAAAAAAGGCTAGAAGAGAAGCATATAGTATATATCATTCTACACTTTCTATTCACATAGAGTATAATGCTGCAGCGGTCATTAGTGATACAATAGTAACTGGACCCGTTGACATTTGTTTACTTGATCCTAAAAAACCTCATATTAGTACTCATACAAAAGCTGTGTAAAGCCCAACCTGAAGAGGTAATCAAGCGAGACCAGCATATGCCATTGATTGAGGAATAATAATTAAGGCAACAGTAATACCAGCAATTAGATCTTTTCTAAAATAAGTTTTACCATCTATTTGATAAATATTTTTAAGAAAAGTAATGATTTTTTCCATTTTATTATTTGTATTTTCCATTATTTATAATAAATATATTAAATATATATTATTTTATCATAATATTTTCCATATACATAAGAATATCCGTTGACAAAGCTATATTTATTATTATAAATAAGTAGTTCAAATCTAAAAATATAAATGTTTGAATAAACATATCCCATATCGGGACCCTTTAAGAAATTAAAGGAAAAATAAAAACAAAAGAGGTAAATGATGATTTTCATGACAATCCATGATGTAGTTAGTGAAGGACTTTGGCCTGCTAGTAAAAAGATTACTGATGATCCAGGTCTTCTTGAATTGGAGAAACTTGGTTATCGCTTGTTTTACATTGGTAAAAATGCTGATTTGTATTTTGTCCCAGGTGATATTCCTGGAGCAATTGCTTACAGGTCTGATAGAACATCTGTTTTCAATATTGAGTTGGATCTCGAAATTGAAGGTAAAGGAATTATTCAGACACAGATTTCACATAAAGGTTTTGATTTTGTTGAATCAAAAGGGGTATTAACTGCAAGACTTGAATTACCGGACAATATTCCTTTTGAAATTGCATTACGTTGTATGGCTTTTGAGCTTTGCAAACCACTTGAAATTGTTTTACCTGATGGTAATAAAACAGGTTTGGAGTTCATTTTTAGAAAGTACCTTACTGGATCTTTGTACAAGAAATACTATTTGAAGGGGCTTGATCCATATAATTTGGGATTGAAGCCTGGATTAAAGGAGTGGACCGAATTTTCTCCTATTCTTTTTACTCCAACAACCAAGTGTGCCAATGATTTTCCTATTAATCACAAAGTTGTAAGAAATGCGTGTCCTGAAGTTGTGGTAACAGCAGAGATGATATTTTCTGATGCCTATGATTATTGTCATGAAAAACTTTTTGTCATGCCAGATGGAAAGTTTGAATTTTTTGTTAACTCAGAAGGAAGAGTTGTTATGGGAGATGAGGCTTTAACTTCTGAGAGCTCACGGTACATTACACTTTTGAATTTTCAGATGGGTGTATATACCCCTGCAGACAAGCAAATCATAAGGAATTATGGAGAGCTACATGGCTGGGAAGAAAAAGCTAAGGCTCTTAAGCCCGGTGAAAAATTGAAAGTCGATTTCCCCGATGAAATGAAACAACGAGTTTTGGATGGTTATAATTCAATCCTTGAAATATGGTTATAATGGAAGGTTTTAAATAACCTTGTTATTATTTCCTAAAACTATTAATTAAAGTGGTACCCTTAAATGGGGTATCGCTTTTTGTTTATTTTCTAAAAAAGATTTGCTTTTATAAAATTAGTCACTATACTCCGGTCACTTAAAAAAACAAGAAGTTCTGGTAGACTCAATATAATGGTATATAATTAATTTGGGTTAAGTGAACTTATAAAAACGCACGCGTTCGCGTTATGAAAATTAATTATATTTGATTTATTGTTTGTACTGGAAGTTCTCCTTCATTTTAGAAGAGCTTGCATCAAATTGCGTGCTCTTCTTTTTTTAATGTTATTTTATTAATAATATTATATTATTTATGTCAGAAGTAGAGAAAAAAGTAGTAGCTGTAAAGGTTGAAAAGAAAGTAGCTGCTAAAAAAATAGTAAAAAAAACAGTTGCCGTTAAAGCTGAAAAGAAAACAGAAGTTGTAAAAGATGTTGAAGTAAAAGAAACAGAAAAAAAAGTTCAGTTTAAAGATTTAGGTCTATCTGAAAAAATGTTAGCTAAAATCGAAAAAAAGGGTTACAAATTTCCTAGTCCTGTTCAAGTATGAGTTATTCCTCTTTTACTAAATTGAGAAAAGGATATTATTGGACAAGCTAAAACAGGTACTGGTAAAACAGCTGCATTTGCACTTCCAATATTAGAAAGATTAGATCCTAAAAATAAATCAGTTCAAGCTATGATTTTAGCTCCTACAAGAGAACTTGCTATACAAGTTGCAGAAGAAATAAAATCTTTTGCAGACGTGTGAGTTAGAGTTCAATTATTATATGGTGGTCAAAACATTAGAAATGAATTAATGGGGCTAAAAAGAGGACCTCAAATAGTTGTTGGTACTCCTGGTAGAGTTATTGATCATTTAACTAAAAGAAAAACTTTAAAATTAGAAAATATTAAATATTTCGTTCTAGATGAAGCTGATGAAATGTTAAATATTGGTTTTAAAGAAGACATAGAACAAATAATTGAGTATACTCCAAAAGAAAAGAAATTATTATTATTTTCTGCTACAATGCCAAGAGGTATTCAGGCTATAGTAAAAAAATATATTAAAGATCATGATAAAGTTTCTATTGAAACAAAAGAAATATCAAATGAAAATATTGAACAAAAATGTTATAAAATAAATGAAAGAGATAAATTTGAAGCATTATGTAGAGTTATCGAAGTAGAGTTTGATTTTTATGGTATATTATTTTGTAGAACTAAGGCTGATGTTGATAATATAGCTGCAAAATTAATGACTAGAGGGTATAAGGTGGAATGAATCCATGGAGATATTGATCAAAAAATGAGAGAAAAAACTCTTGCAAGATTCAAAAATGGTGCAATTAAAATTCTTGTTGCTACTGATGTTGCTGCTAGATGAATTGATGTAAATAATCTAACACATGTAATTAATTATTCACTTCCAGATAATCCAGAAACTTATACACATAGAATTTGAAGAACAGGTAGAGCGGGGAACAAATGAGAAGCTATTTCATTTGTATCAAGAAGAGATTCTAGAACTTTAAACTGGATAGAAAGAACTCTTAGAGTGAAAGTAGCTGTATGAATATTACCAAAAGTATCTGACGTTATTGAATTTAAGAAAAAGAGATTAATAGATAATATTAAAAAATTATTAGAAAAAACAGAAGATTTACATTATATTGATTTAGCAAAGGATTTATTAGAGTTAGATAATTCTCCAGAAGAAATTTTAGCTGCTATTTTAAAAGAATGATATGGTAAAGAATTTTCAACAACTCATTATACTGATTTAAAAGAAGATTCATTCTCATGAGGATGAAGAGATGGATGAAGAGATGGATGAAGAAATAGCTGAAGTAGAGGAGGACAAAAAAGAGGAGTTAGTTGAGTAGATGGTCAAATGAGATTATTTGTAGCTAAATGAAAATTAGATGGATTTACTCCATGAAGTTTGATACAATTTATAGAAAAAGAAACTGATTCTAAATTATGAGATGTTTGAAATATAGATATTTTGAGAGAATTTTCATTTATTAATTTATCTGATAATGATGCAGATTTTGTTTTAAGAAAATTCAAAGAATTAAATTCTAGAAAACCACTTATAGTTCAAGCTAAACAAAAAGATAGTGGAGGTTCATGAGGATGATATAATTGATGAAATAGATCATCAGGAGGTTGATATAGAGGATGATATAAATGAAATAAATCATCAAATAGTAGTTCAAGAGGATGATATAGATGAAAAAGAAGTTAATAAACTACAAAAAAATACTAAATTATTTAATAATTTAGTATTTTTTTGATAATTATTTTTCTACAACCTTTATTATTATATTATCAGTAATTTTAGAAATGGTATTTATAAAAAATGGCCTTATTTCAATTTTTACATCACTAATATTTGGATTATTTAGTAAAATTTTTAATGCCTCATTTTTATTTATTCATCAAATTGTATTTTTCAACTTTTCTATATAGTTATTTTTTTCATTTAAGAAATTGTGAGCAAAGAAAGCTTCTACTTGAGCAGTTGCCTTTATTTCAAGAGGATTTTCTTGCCTATTCATAATATTAGAAATTCTTAATGATTCATTATTGATAAATAATATTTTTTCAATATTTTTTAATAAACTTCATTTAACTGTATTAGAAAGTTGATTTAAAACTTTTTCTGTATTATATGTAAAACTTGTAATTTTTATTGTTCATGATAATTCAAAATTTTCTATATTTTCTCATACTTTTAATTTTTCTTTTCAAATAATTTTAAAATCTGAATATTCTAAAATATTATTTACTCATAATATTTCATAAGTTATATTATTATTTTTGTTATTCTCTAAAATTTGTTTTTTTAATTCATTTAAAGCTTGTTGTCTTAGTTTTGATTCTAATAAATCTGATGCGTTATCTATATCAACTTGAGTTAATTGTTTTGTGAATATATTTTCTCATCACTTTATTTCTCATATGGTCTTAGCATAAATTTTGTCTCTATTTGTTTTTAATCATGGAATTAAAAGTAATGTTCAAATATTTATATTACCTCTATCTCATACAATCTTTCATTCATTATCATATATTTTTGATGTAATGTTTATATTTGTTGTTCAAGGTTGTATTGTTCATGATAATGATAGCGTTGCTTTAGGTATAATAATATCAGTATCTGCAGTAAATATTATCCCATCATCAGTTTGAACTCTTGTATTTTTTAATAAGGCAACATCCTCATTTAATTCATTAAAGAAAGTTACTTTTCATTTACTTCTTTTTAGAGTGCCTTCATTTATTCAACTAGTTCAAAAAGTATCTGTTAAATAAATTAATTCTGAGATTTTATTTAGTTTTATTATATTATTATCAGTAATTTCATCTTTCTGAGCTTCTCTGAATATAAAATTTTCAGCTCTTGTTTTTATTGTTATTTCAGGAGTTATATGTATATATGTTTTATTTACAGCAAAATAAAAAATAAAAATAAAGAGAAGAATAGATGCTACTAATCATAGCATAAAAAATCATATTTTTGAATTACCAGAGGCATATTTTTTATGATAATCGAATATTATATTCGGGGTATTGTCTGAAAAAAGTTGAAAAAATTCTTTTATATAACGTTTAAATAAATATTTAGAATATTCAAGAAAAGTATAGTTATATTCAAGCAAATCAGCCTGACCAATCTTAGAATATTTAATTCATAACTTTTTTCATATTTTTTTAGCTGTTTTATCACTAGTAACTATAATTAAATCTTTTTTTCAGGATTTATTTTTTAATATTTTAAGAGAAGTATAATTGTGAATTATTGGGTGTCCAAAAGGAAAATCTAGTACTACTTCCTTTTGTTTACAATTATTTATTTTGATTATTATATCAATTATTGAATCTTTTTTATTTATTTTTATCATTTTTTAAGGCAAAAAATTATCTATATTTATTCTATATTTAGAATATCTAAAATCTCTTAAATTACAATATTTCTTTACAAAATATTTCTTATTAATAGAATAATTATTATATAATTAATTATAATCCTAGATTACTTGTGGAAAATATAAAAAATGTAATAAAGTTAGTAGATGATGCAATCAAAATTGATGCTGAAAATAATATAATGTGATGAGAAATTATTTCAGATAATTTTGATGAGAAAGTTGATCATTATAGACGTTTGGTAAGTAATTCAAAAGATTGGTTAACAAATTATCAATCTGAGTTATCAGAAAAATATTGATTAAGCTCTTTAAAAATTAAATATACTTCAGCCTCAGGTTATTTTATTGAAATACCTAAAAGTCAGGTTACAAAAATACCTGATATTTTTGTTCATAAACAAACTTTAGTAAATGCCTCTAGATTTATAACTCCTGAATTGAAAGAATTTGAATTGGAAATTCTTGATGCTGAATGAAAAAAAGCAGAAAGAGAATATGAAATATTTTTGAGTGTAAGAGATAAAATTTTAGATAGTTTTAATGATATTAAAGAAGTAAGTGATAAAACAGCTTTTATAGATTTTATTGCTTCTATGTGAGAAATTGCTTATTCTAATAATTTTGTTAAACCAGAGATAAACAAAAATTATAATTTTTCAGTGATGTGATGAAGACATATAGTTATTGAACAAACTGAAAAAGATTTTATAAGTAATGATTTAAACTTAACTAATAATAAGTACGTTCATATTATCACCTGACCAAATATGGGGTGAAAGTCTACATTTCTAAGACAAAATGCATTAATAGTTTTATTAGCACATATGGGGAGTTTTGTTCCAGCAAAAAAAGCTATTATTCCAATAACAGATAAAATATTTTCAAGGATCTGAGCAAATGATAATTTGTTTTTAGGACAATCTACTTTTATGGTTGAAATGCAGGAAATTGCAAATATATTAAATAATTCTACAAAAAAATCATTTGTTATAATTGATGAAGTATGAAGGTGAACCTCAACTTATGATGGTATGAGTTTAGCTTGGGCAATATTAAAAGAAAATCATGATAATATCAAAGCAAAAACTTTATTTGCAACTCATTATCATGAATTAATTGATGAATCAAAAAATCTTTCAGGAGTAGCAAATTTTTCTGTTGCTGTTTGAGAAAATGAAGAAAATTTAGTTTTTTTAAGGAAAATTATACCTGGTTGAATTAAAAAATCATTCTGATTGGAAGTTGCAAAAATTGCCGGTTTGTCTAAATCTACTATTACAGAAGCAAAAAAAATGTTAAAAATGCTTGAACTAGAACATGCAAAGATTTCATGAACACAACTATCTTTATCTGCTGAACCAGTTATTGAATATATAGAAAAAGATTCAGAAGTTGAGAAGCTTCTAAAACAAATTGACGTTAATAATCTAACACCAATGGATGCATTAAATAAAATAAGTGAATTAAAAAATAAACTATAATATATAATTTATAAGAAAAAATATTAATGAATATTAAAAAAGTCAGGAGTTTTTTTTCTCCAATTAAAAAGCAAAAATTATTAACTATGTTTTCAGTTTTATTTTCAGCATATTTATTTTTTTTTTGGGTATTTAGTGTTGAAATTATAAAGCGTATTACTCAGGCAATTGAGGAATGAAATATAAATAATTTATATTCTTTGACTATATTTTTTGTTTGTTTTATTTTTTCTCTTGCGGCAATTAGATGGTTAGGAAAAGATATTTTTCCAGTTTTTAGAAGAAATTCAAAAAATTACATACAAAATAAATATATAAAGGAGTTTTTCTTATTTGAAAATAATTCATATGAACAAATATGAACTTGAAAATTAATAGCTTTAATTGAAAAGTGAATTAATACATGGAGTCAGTTATTAGCAGATTTTTGATTCTTTTGATTACAAATTATTTTTTCATTTATTTTTTCTTTTTTGTATATTTATAATATTATTTGAGTTTATACTGTAGTTATATTGTTGATAGTAGTTTTTTTATTTTTTATTACAAAAATTGTAAATATAAGAGCTATAAGAGCAAGAAGTAGAATGATAGATTATGGTAATTTATATACAAAAGACTTAGTAAAAATTATTATGTCAAAATTTGAAATTTTACAAAACAATCAAATTAAAAAGGAAATATCAAATTTAAAATACTTAAATGACAGAAAGGCTTTTTATTTTACTAAAAGGCTCTTTTGGTTAGAAATCAATTTTTGATTAAATATATTATTTAATAATATGTTAAAAATTTGAGCTATTTTAATTGTATGAATAGGAGTCATAAAGTGAACATATAATTTTTCTGATTTTATAGCTATTATAACGATTTTAACAATTCTTGATAGTAATGTTAGGGAAGCTGTAGATTTTTATAAAAATTTTACAAAAGAGTATGTTAGAGTAGAAAAATTATATGAATTATTTGATAATACACCAAAAATTCAGTGATATGATTCATGAAAAAAATTTAAATATAAAATATGAAATTATAAAATTAAAAATTTATGTTTTTCTTATCCATGAAAAAAAGTTTTTAAAAATTTTAGTTTAAATATAAAATGATGAAAGAAAACTGCAATTATATGAAGGTCAGGTTCATGAAAAACTACATTAATTAAAATATTATCTTGATTCTTGAGGGCTAATTTATGAGAAATTTTAATTGATAATCAAGATTTAAATAAGCTTAGTTTAAAGTCATATTATAAACATATTTGATACTTAACTCAGGAACCTTCAATTTTTGATTGAACTATTATAGATAATTTGACTTATTGAAGCAAAAAGAGATTAAGTAATTTAGAAATAAAAAATGCTTTAGAAAAAGCTGAAGCAAGTTTTGTTTATGATTTTAAAGATGGAATTGATACAGAAATAGGAGAGAGATGAATAAGATTGTCTGGATGACAAAGACAAAGGCTTGCAATAGCTAAAATTTTCATAAAAGATCCTGAAATTATAATACTTGATGAACCTACTTCAGCATTAGATAGTTTTTCTGAAGAAACGGTTACAAATGCTATAAATAATTTATTTGAATGAAGAACAGTTATAATAATAGCTCACAGACTTCAAACGGTTAAAGAGGCTGATGATATAATTGTTTTAGATGATTTTAAAGTTATAGAAAGATGAACTCATAAAAAATTGTTAAAATCATGAAAATATTATAAAAAAATGGTTGATTTACAAAGTGGATTATTATTAGATTAATAAATGAATTTATGAAAAAGTCAATTATTCTTGTTTTTTAACATTTTATCAATATATTAAATATAGACGATTATTATTTTAACAGAGTTATAAATGATTAAAACACATTTAATAAAAGTTTTTCATTCTTATGCTAATTGAAAAAAGTATATGACTAGTTTTTTTGAGGACATAAGTAAGACTTTAGAGTGAAAAAAGATGACTTTTGGTATAAATTTTTCAGGTTGAGAAACGTATTTTAGTTATACTTCAGATGATTCTACGTATGCTGCTTTTGAGTCGCAATTTTATAGTTATTTTAATAACTTTCAATTAACTTCAGATGATAAAGGTGTATGGAATTATGATTTAGATAGAACAGTTATTTGAGAATTAAAACTTACAAATAATTGGTTTTATCCTTTTAATTATTCTACAACAGATAATACAGAATTTATTTTTAATATTTTTAGAAGTTTTGAAAACTTTTGAATTTCTACTGATAAAGTAGGTGTTTTTATGGCTGTTGATCCTATGGTTTGAGAGAGCTTCAGTTTTTTTATCAAAACAAAATTGGCATATAAGTGGTTTAAAATTAAATTATTTTTTCAGTTTTTTAAATATATTTTTAATCATAAAATCAAATCTTGATGGAAGTGATTAGGGAATAAATATTTTAAACATAAAATTGAACAGAATCTTTTTTGAGTAAAATTATATATTGTTATTCAATGAGAAAATAAAGAACTAGCAAAGTGAAAACTTAAAGCTTTTTTTAATAATTTTTCAGTCTTTAAAAATTATCCATTAAATGACTTTAGATTAAAAATTCATGATAATATTAAATCAATTAAAGATGGAGATATTGAATGATGTAAATTATCAAAATATATGTTTACTTCTGAAGAACTATCAAGTATTTTTCATTTTCCTAATAATCCAAAAAATGAAACTTCTTTATTGAAAGTAACTTCAAAAAAATTAGCTTTACCAATTTGAGCACCTATTTTTGATTATAAAGAATTGCCTAATTGAGAAAAAAAACCTATTAATTATCCTAGTGATATTAATATTATTTGAACAAGTGATTATAGATCGACAAAAGTACCGGTTTGAATTTATGATGAAGATAGATTGAGACACTTATATGTAGTAGGAAAAACGGGTACAGGTAAAACAAAATTTTTATCTACTTTAATGATAGATGACCTTAAACAAGGTAGGGGAATATGAGTTATTGATCCACATGGAGATTTGATAGAGGAAATCATGAATCATATTCCTGAGAATAGGATAGATGATGTTATTATATTTGATCCAACTGATGATAAGTTTCCTTTTTGTTTTAATCCTTTAGATGTAAAATCAAACGAATCAAAACAAATATTAGCAAAGTGATTTATAGATATTTTTAAGAAATTTTTTTGAACAAATTGGAATCCGAAACTTGAACATGTTCTTAGAATGATTTTTTTGGCTTTACTTGAAAAAGAAAATTCAACTTTATTTGATATAATAAGAGCCTTAACAGATAAGGATTTTAGGTATGAAATGATTGATGCGGTTGATGATGATGTTGTTAAAAATTTCTGGATAAATGAATTTGCTTGATGGAGTCAACAATTTAATTCTGAAGCAATCATGCCTATATTAAATAAAGTATGACAATTGCTTTCAATTGATATATTAAGAAATATATTTTCTTCTCATGAAAATAAATTAGATTTTAGAGAAATGATGGATGATTCGAAAATACTTCTTGTTAAATTACCAAAGTGAAAACTTCAAGAAGAAATTATGTGATTTTTATGAGCAATGATAGTAACAAAAATTTTCCAATCTGCTATGTGAAGGCAATGAACTTCAAAAAATGAAAGAATACCTTTTTTCTTATATGTAGATGAATTTCAAAATTTTGCAACTGAAACATTTAATGAAATATTATCAGAGGCTAGAAAATATTGATTAGGTCTTACGATTGCTCATCAATTTTTAAGACAAATTCCTAATAGTATTAGTGATGCGCTTTTTGGTAATGTTTGAACACTTATAAGTTTTAGAATATCTAGTGAAGATGCTATGTATATGGAAAAACATTTTGATCCATTTTTATGATCATATGATTTAGCGAATCTAAACCAAAGAGAATTTTATTGTAAATTATTAGTAAAATGACAAGTTAAGGATCCTTTCTCAATGAAAAGTTTATATTTACCTGATATTGATATTCTCCCAGATTATATTTCTAGAATATACGATAGTTCAAGAAAAAAATATTCAAGAAGTTTACAAGAAGCTAATAAAAAAGTTATAGAGGAACAAAAGGATGTAATTGAGAAAGTAATTGATTTTGCTGAACCAATAATATAAATTTGAAAATAAAAAATAAAAAAGTAAACTTATTAAAATAAGAGTTTATTTTTTTATTTTTTATTAATGAACATTAGTGAAAAAATAGTTGAAACAAAAATATGTAAACAATGTAATTCAAGCTTTGATATTACTGATAAGGATTTGGAATTTTATGATAAAGTTTCACCTATTTTTAATGATATAAAATATAATATTCCTACGCCTCAGCAATGTCCTGAATGTAGAGAAAGAAGAAGATTATGATTTAGAAATGAAAGAATTATGTATAGAAGAAATTCAGATTTTTCATGAAAAGAAATCATTTCTATGTATTCACCTGATAAGAGCTACAAAGTTTATACTCATGATGAATGGTTTTCTGATAAATGGGATGCTATGGATTATTGAGTAAATTTTGATTTTTCTAAATCTTTTTTTGAGCAAATAAATAAACTTATATTTGAGGTTCCATTATTATGATTAACAAATTCAGAATCAGAAAACAGTTCATTTAATAACTATATAATATGAGTTAAAAATTGTTATATGAGTTCTGTAGTTTATTTGGATTCAGAAGATGTTTACTACTCAAGTTGGGTTTATACTTGAAAAGATATAATTGATTGTAGATCTATATTTGATTCTCAGGTTTGTTATGAATCTCATGATTGTAGATATTGCTCAAATTGTTTTTATGTTTCTCATAGTTTTAATAGCTATAATTGTTTTTTTTCAAGAAATTTAACATGATGTAAAAATTGTATTTTCTGTACTAATTTGGAAAATAAAGAATATTATATTTTCAATAAAAAAGTTTCAAAAGATGAATTTGAAATACAGAAGAATCAAATATTAACTTGAAGTTATGAAAACATAAATAATGCTTTAATAGAGTTTAATAAATTTTCAATTTCACAACCTTTTGTATATGCAAACCTTATAAACTGTGAAAATTCTACATGAGATAATTTATTTAATGCAAAGAATGCTTTTATGTGTTTTGATTTAGTAGATATAGAAGACTCAAAATTTTGTAATGCTTGAAATACAAAAGATTCTTATGATTGAATTTGATGAGAGAATGAAAGATGTTATGAATTTTCTAGAGTGTGATGGGCTCAAAACGTATTATTTACTTATGATTGAGTTGAATGTAATAATGTTATTTTATCTTTTTGAGTATATAATTCTTCTAATCTCTTTTGATGTGTTTGATTAAGAAATAAAAAATATTGTATTTTTAATAAGCAGTATACAAAGGAGGAATATGAAGTATTAGTACCAAAAATAATAGAACATATGCAGAAAACTAATGAATGGTGAGAATTTTTTCCATTAAATGTGTCACCATTTTGATATAATGAATCAGTAGCTCAAGAATATTATCCACTTACAAAAGAAAGAGCATTAATTTCAGGATGTAATTGGTCAGATTATAAGGCTCCATTTCCAAAAGTAAAAAAAATAATTCCAGCAAACAAATTACCAGATAATATAAAAGATATTCCTGATGATATATTAAATCGGGCAGTAGAATGTGAGATAACAAAGAAACCTTTCAGAATAATAAAAGAAGAGCTTGATTTTTATAGAAAACATAACTTACCAATCCCAAGAAAGCATCCCAATCAAAGACATTTAGATAGGATGAATAAGAGAAATCCTAGAAAATTATATAAAAGAAATTGTTATTGATGTAATGACGAAATTAATACAAATTATTCTCCTGAAAGACCAGAAAAAGTTTACTGTGAGAGATGTTATATGTGAAAAGTTTATTAATATAAAAATATAATGTATTCAGAAAAAATAGTTGAAACAAAAATATGTAAACAATGTAATTCAAGTTTTGATATTACTGATAAAGATGTGAAATTTTATGATAAGATTTCACCAGTTTTTGTTTGAAAAAAAATTCAAATTCCTACTCCAACTTTTTGTTTTGACTGTTGATTACAAAGAAGACTAGTATGGAGAAATGATAAAAATTTATATACAAGAAAATGTGATAAAACTAATGAAAATATAATTTCTATGTATTCACCTGATAAGCTAAATAAAATTTATAATCAAGATTTATGGTGGAGTGATAAATGGGACGCTATTGATTATTGAGTTGATTTTGATTTTAATATGACTTTTTCATTACAATATAATGAGTTATTATTAAAAGTTCCTCATCCTAGTTTAATAAAATTAACTTCTGAAAATTCTGATTATTCAAACTATATTGCTTGGTCAAAAAATACTTATTTATGTTTTGCTTGAGATAATATAGAAAATAGTTTGTATTGTTATAATGTAGTAGGATCTAATGATTGTATAGATGATATTAATGTACGTAATTCTGATTTTATATATGAAACAATAAATTCAAATAATTCAACAAGATTATTTTTTGCAAGGGATTCTAATAATAGTAATAATTCATATTTCATTAAAAATTGTGATTGATGTGAATATTGTTTTATGTGTTTTAATCTTAAAAATAAAAAATATTGTATTAATAATAAGCAATATACAAAAAATGAATATAAAAAGTTTATAAATAATATAAATTTATGAGATAATGAAAATTTAAATAAATATAAGAATGAATTCATTAAAAAAGAATCAGAAAGTATTCATAAAAGCAATAACAATATAAATGCTTTAAATTGTAAATGAGATTATATAGTTGATTCAGTTAATTGTAATAATAGTTTTTTTGTGTCTAGTTGATGAGAAGATATAAAAAATATCATGATATGATTTAATGATTTGAAGGATTCTTATGATTGTACTTATTGTTGAGTAAATGCTAGTAAATTTTATGAATCTATTGCTAGTGGTTGAAATTGAAATAATTGTTTTTTTTCAAATATTATTGTAGATAATTTTTCTAATATTTTTTATAGCAATTATTGTGTTTCCTCTAAAAATTTATTTTGATGCGTTTGATTGAAAAATAAAGAATATTGTATTTTTAATAAACAATATTCAAAAGAAGAATATGAAAGTTTAGTGTTACAGATAATAGAGCATATGAAAAAAACAGGAGAATGGGGAGAGTTTTTTCCTTCAAATATATCACCTTTTTGATATAATGAGACTGTAGCAAGTGAGTATTATCCATTAACGAAAGAAGAAGCTTTAAAATTATGATTTAAGTGGTCTGGTTATAAATCACCACCACCAAAAGTAGAAAAAGTTATACCAGCAGATAAATTACCAAATAATATAAAAAATATTCCAGATGATATATTAAATTGGGCAATTGAATGTCAAATTACTAAGAAACTTTTTAGAATTATGAAACAAGAATTAGCTTTTTACAGAAAATTTGATCTTCCAATTCCAAGAATTCATCCAAATCAAAGACATTTGAATAGAATATGATTTATAAATTCAATAAATCTAAATCAAAGAAATTGTAGTAAATGTGATAAAAAAATTGAAACTACTTTTGATCTAAAAGAAATAAAAATTGTTTACTGTGAAGAGTGTTATAATAAAAAGACTTATTAATTTATAAAATGAGTGGTAATGATTAATGAAAAAATATTAGAAAATAAAACGTGCAAGTTATGTAATTCAAGTTTTGATATTACTGATAAAGATTTGGAATTTTATGATAAGATTTCACCAATTTTTGTTTGAAAAAAAATTCAAATTCCTACTCCAACTTTTTGTTCTGATTGTAGGCAGCAGAGGAGATTAGCGTGGATAAATGAGAGTAAGTTATATAGAAGACTTTGTGATTGAACTAATAAGACTATGTTGCTTATGTATCCAGAACAAACTCTATATAAAGTATATAGTAGTGAGTATTGGCATTCTGACAAATGGGATCCTATGGATTATTGAATTGATATTGATTTTAATCAAAGTTTTTTTAAGCAAATGAAGGAATTACAATTAGACGTTCCTAGAATGTGAAGAAGTGTTTTAAGATTAGAAAATAGTGATTATTCAAATAATGCTTCTAATTTAAAGGATTGTTATTTATCATTTAATTGATGAAATGCTGAAAAATTATTTTATTGTATTTGATTTAAAGATTCTAATAATTGTATAGATTGTAGAATTATTAGTTCTTCAGATAATTGTTATGAATGTATAGATTGTAGTAAATGTTATAATTTATTATATGGAGAAAGTTGTGAAGATGTGCAGGATAGTAAATATATTAAAAATTGTAATTCTTGTTCTTTTTGTTTTGCTTGTACAAACTTAAATAATAAAAAATATTGTATTGAAAATATTAAATATACAAAAGAAGAATATGAAAAATTAATAAAAGAATTATCAAAAAAATATTCAAAAGAAAAATTTAAAAACTTTTGTTCAAAGACATATATTAAGTTTATTCAATTTAGGCATTCAGATAATGTCATTTGAGACTATATCTCAAACTCGAAAAATGTTTATTATTCATTTAATATAAATGATTGAGAAGATGTTAGGTATTCTTATGATTTGACTTGATGATCTAAAGATGTAATGGATGTTACACAATTTGGTTGGTGAATTAGTAATATTTTAGATTCGATTTCTGTTTGAATTCAATCAAGTAACTTACTTTTTTGCTATCAAACATATGAAAATTGTTCATATTTAATTTATTGTGACTCTTGTATATCGTGTAAAAATTGTTTATTTTGTGTTTCTCTACGTAATAAGGAATATTGTATTTTTAATAAGCAATATACAAAAGAAGAATATAAAAAGCTGGCTTTAAAAACATTAACAACAATGAATAAGGATAATGAGTGGTGAGAATTTTTTCCTTTTTGAAATTCACCTTTTTTTTATAATGAAACGCAGGCTATTCAATATTTTCCCTTAACAAAATATGAAGCATTAGAAAAATGATTCAATTGGCAAGATTTAAAACAAGAATATCCAGAAGTTAAAAAAGTTATATTAGCAAAAAAATTACCAAATGATATCAAAAATATTCCAGATGACATATTGAATCGGGCTATTGAATGTGAAATTACAAAAAAAATTTTTAGAATAACTAAAGGGGAATTAGAGTTTTATAGAAAACATAACCTACCAATTCCTAAAAGACATCCAGATCAAAGAAATCTTGATAGGTTAGAACAAATGAATCCTAGAAAATTATATGATAGAGCTTGTGATAATTGTAAAAAAGAAATAAAAACTACATATTCACCAAAAAGGCCAGAAATAATTTATTGTGAAGATTGTTATAACAAAGAGATTTATTAATTTATAAAATGAGTAGTAATGATTAATGAAAAAATAGTAGAAACAAAAAAATGTAAACAATGTAATTGCAGCTTTGATATTACTGATATAGATTTAGTATTTTATAATAAAATCTCTCCTATTTTTGCATGAGAAAAATTTCAGATACCAACTCCTGCTTTTTGTTCTGATTGTAGGCAACAGAGGAGATTAAGTTGTAGAAATGAGAGAAAACTTTATACAAGAAAATGTGACAAAACTAATAAAACTATAATATCAATTTTTTCACCCGATAAGAAATACAAAGTTTATTCTCATGAATATTGGTGGGGTGATGACTGGGATGCCTTAGATTATTGAACCCATTTTAATTTTAATATTTCTTTTTTTGAGAATTTTAAAAAATTAGATTTATTAGTACCAAAACTTTCAACAACTATACAAAATTCAGAAAATTGTGAATATACAAATGATACATGAGATTCGAATGATTGTTATTTGTCATATAGAACACATTATTCTAGTAAAATTAATTATTGTTACAGAGCAAATAAATCAACGAATTGTGTTGATTGTTATCAAGTAAAAGAATCAGAAAATTTATATGAATGTTTTCAATGTAATAAATGTCAAAATTCTAGATATTTGTATAATTGTGAAAATACACATACAAGTTATTTTTTGTATAATTGTACTTGAACAAAAAATTGTTTTTTGTCATATAATTTAGTTAACGCAAGTTATATTTTTTTAAATAAAGTTTATTCAAAAGAAGAATATGATAAAAAAGTGTCAGAAATATTGAATGATGATAAAAAATTTAGAGAAGCAAAAGAGTATTTTTTTAATATGATAGAATGTGATATACATTTTTTAAACTTAAATAATATAAATACAGAGGATTCCTTGTGAAATGAATTGATAGAATGTAAGGATTGTATTAATTGTTTTATGATGAAATGATGTGAGTCATGTAAATATTCATGGGATAATGTTAATTATAAAAATTCTATGGATACTTATAGTTGATGATGATCAGAATATTCTTATGAAACATTAGCAACAAAGAATTCTTATAAAAATTCTTTTACACATCGTATTAAAGAATCAAAGAATTTACTATATTGTATGTTTTGTTTTTTTTCAGATGATTGTTTTTGATGTATATGATTAAGAAATAAACAGTATTGTATTTTAAATAAACAATATACAAAAGAGGAATACGAAAACATGGTTCCAAAAATAATTAAACATATGAAAAATACAGGTGAATGGGGAGAGTTTTTTCCATCAAGTATTTCTCCATTTTGATATAATGAAACTGTGGCTTATGAATATTTTCCACTTACAAAAGAAAAGGCTTTAAATTTAGGGTTTAATTGGTCTGATTATGAAGCTCCATTTCCAAAAGTTGGAAAAATTATTCCTGCAAACAAATTACCTGCATCTATAAATGATATTCCTGACGATATATTAAATTGGGCAATAGAATGTGAGGTAACAAAAAAACCATTTAGAATAATTGTTTCTGAACTAGAGTTTTATAGAAAAAATAATATTGGTATCCCTAGAAGACATCCAGATCAAAGACATTATGATAGATTAAAACAAAGAAATTCTAGAAAGTTATATAAAAGAAAGTGTGATAAATGTTTTGATGATATATTGACAACATATTTACCAGATACAAAAAAAGTTATTTATTGTGAAAAATGTTATAGTAAGGAAGTTAATTAATTGAAAAATATGATATATTCAGAAAAAATAATAGAAACAAAAATATGTGGTGAATGTAAATCAAGTTTTGATGTTACAGATAAGGACATGAAATTTTATGATAAAGTTTCTCCTGTTTTTGCATGAGAAAAATTTAAAATACCAACACCTACTTTCTGTCCTGATTGTAGGCAACAGAGGAGACAATTATTTAAAAATATTTACCATTTATATAAAAATGAGCAAAATCTTTTAGTATCACATATATCTCCAGATAAGAAATTAAATGTAATATCTCAAGAAGAGTGGTGGAAAGATGCTAATCTTTGATTAGAATTTGGTAGAGAGTATGATTCTTCGACATCTTTTTTTAAACAATTTAAGATGCTTCAAAAGGTTGCACCAAGGTGGAATTTAATTCAAATATGATGTGAAAATTGTGAATGGTGTATAAATATTTCAAACTCAAATAATTGTTATTATGTTAAATCTTGATGAAATTCAGAAGACTGTTTATATTGAGAGCGTGTTTATAATTCTAGGAATTCACTAGATTGTGTTAGAGTAAATAATGTGACAAGTTGCTACAGTAGTTATAATATAACAGATTGTTATGAGGTATTTTTTTGAGGAAATATATCTAACTGAAAAAATAGTATGTATGTCACTGATTCAAAAAATATCAATAATTGTATTTGATGTATCTGACTTGATAATAAGAAAAACTATATACTCAATGTTCCATCAAGTAAAGAAGAGGTTGAAGATATAAAAATTAAGTTATTAAAAGATAAGAAATTTAGGAAAAGTTTTTTTATTTCATACAATGAATTAGTAAGTAAGTTTCCTGTAAAATCAACAATAATTAATGATAGTGAAAAATCTTTTTGAAATGAAATTTCTAATTCAAAAGACACTTATTATTGATTTGATGTAACAGATGTAGAAAGTGGGAGATATGTATTTGATTGAATAAGATCAAAAGACATTATGGATGTTAATGGTTATGACAATTGACAGTTATCTTATGAATGTTGTTCAGATATTGAATTATATAAGTCTTCATTTTGTTTTAATAGTTGAATGTTAAATAATTGTTTTTATTGTGAAACGAGTATAAATCTAAAATATTGTTTTGGTTGTGTGTGAATTCATGATAAATCATATTGTATATTAAATAAACAATATACAAAAGAGGAATATAATATATTAGTGCCAAAAATAATAGAAAGAATGGTTATTGAATGAGAATGGGGAGAATTTTTTCCTAAAAATATGAGTCCTTATTGATATAATGAATCAGAAGCAAATGAATATTTTCCATTATCAAGAAACGAAATTATAAAACAAAATTTTAATTGGTCAGATTATGAGCCCCCATTTCCAAAAGTAGAGAAAATAATTCCAGCAAATAAGTTGCCTGATGATATTTCTATTATCCCTGATGATATATTAAATCGGGCAATAGAGTGTAAAATTACAAAAAAACCATTTAGAATAATTAAGGATGAATTAGCGTTTTATAGAAAATATAATCTACCAATACCAAGAAAACATCCAGATCAAAGACGTTTTGATTGAAATATTCTTAAAAATAAGAGAAAATTATATAATAGTAAATGTGAGAAGTGTTGAACTGATATTAAATCAATATATTCACTAGATATAAAAAAAGTTGTTTATTGTGAAAAATGTTATAGTAAGGAGGTCTATTAATTTAAAAAAATGATATATTCAGAAAAAATAGTAGAGACAAAGATGTGTGGAGAATGTAACCAACGCTTTGATGTTACGGACAAGGATTTAGAATTTTATGATGATATAAGTCCAATAATAAATTGAAAACAATATAGTATAGATGGTAGTTCATCTTGTCCTAAATGTAGAGAACAAAGGAGACTTTCGTGGAGGAATGAAAGAAAATTATATAGAAGAAAATGTGATATTACATGAAAAGATATTATATCTATGTTTTCATCTGATAAAAAAAATAAGGTTTACCAATATAATGAGTGGTGAAAGGACTTTTGGAATCCATTAAATTATTGATTTGAATATAATGCAGATAAAGGATTTTTTGAACAATATAAAGTACTTTTAGACTCTGTTCCTATGAAAAGTTTATTTATATGATTATCAGAAAATTGTGATTATAATAATCTACTTACTCATTGTAAAGATTGCTATATGTGTTTTGATAGTCAGAAATTAGAAAATACTTTATTTTCGGAATATTCAATAAATGTAAATGATTCAATGGAAGTTACATGGTCTGATGATATAAAAAAATCATATGAAATATTAGATTCTGTTAATATATATTCTTCTTCTTTTTGTAATTCATCGAGTAATTTAGTTAATTGTCACTTTTGTTATTCATGTGAAAATTGTACAGACTGTTTTATGTGTTCATGAGTGAATAATAAAAAATATCATATATTAAATAAAGAGTATAGTGAAAAAGAATATAAAGAAAAAGTAAATGATGTAAAAGGTAGATGAGATTATATAGAATTTTGTAAAAATACGTTTAACAATTTTAATTTAACTATTCCAAAGAAAAATTTCAAGGCTTCATGAAATGAAAATTCTGTATGAAACAATATTTTTAATTCAAAAGATTTATATAAATGTTTTAATGTAGTTTCTGCAAATAATTTTAGATATGTCGACTGATGATGAAGGTCTAAAGATGTTTTAGATTGAAATATTATTTATGATGGAGAATGAAAGATTTATAATTCTCTTAGTGTTATTTGATCTTTTAGTGTATACAATTCACTATATGTATATAATTCTTCAGATATTTTTTATAGTTTTTATTTATTTGGGTGTAAAAATTGTTTTTGATGTGTGTGATTAACAAATAAAAGCTATTGTTTATTTAATAAACAATATTCTAAGCAAGAATATTTTGATTTATTGTCAAGAATTATTAAAAAGATGCAATCATCGTTAGAATGGTGAGATTTTTTTCCAAAAGATTTTTCATTGTTTTGATATAATGAAACAATTGCGAATGAATTTTATCCTTTAGATAAAGAAATGGCAATAATAAAATGATATAATTGGTGTGACTATGAATCTCCGTTTCCAAAAGTAGAAAAAATAATTCCAGCAGGGAAGCTACCTAATGATATAAAAGACATTCCTGATGATATATTAAATTGGGCAATAAAATGTGATGTCACAGAAAAACCATTTAGAATCATAAAGGCAGAACTTGATTTTTATAGAAAATATAATTTACCAATTCCTAAGAAACATCCTGATCAAAGGCATTTAGATAGATTAAATTTAAGAGGATGAAAAAAAACTTTTGATAGAAAATGTGATAAATGTAATAAACAAATACAATCTATATATTCAAATGATAAAAAAGAAATAGTTTATTGTGAGGAATGTTTTAATAAGGAGTTTTATTAATTTAATATTTTAAAGAAAAAAAACAAATGGAGTCATGGATAACATTATCAATAATTAGTTGAACGCTGGTTTGACTTTCAAATTTTATTTCAAAGGTTTCAGCGCATAACTGATTTAATAAAGATAGAATTATTTTTTTTGGGAATATAGTTTACTTATTATTTTCTTCTGTATATTTAATATTGAATTATAAATATGTGGAAGTTTCATTCATTTTATTTCTATTAATTACTTTAAGAATAATAGCTGCATTACAAAAAAACATCTTTATTATCGATAGTTTAAAATATATAGAATCAGGTTTGTTTTTTCCTATTTTTAAGATAATTTATATATTTTCTTCTTTTATAATTTGAATGCTTTTATTTGATGAGTATTTATGAATAACTGAGCATTTAGCAATATTTTTATGAATATTAATGATAATTTTATTATCTAACAAAGACGAAAAGAAAAAACAAATTAATTATAGAAAATGAATAATATATTTATTATTAGCAAATTTTGCTTTATTATTTTCTTCTTCTATAAATAAATATATAGCTTCAATTGATTTTGATTTACCTACGTATTTATTTTATTCTTCTGTAATTGGTTGTGTATATTTAATTTTTACAAAGAGGGGGATATATAAAAAATCAACAAATGAGCAAATATTAAGAGAATTAAAATATTGATTAATTAGATGATTTTTTATATATTTTTGATTTATTTCTATAATACTTGCTTATAAGGAAGGCCCTTTAGTCTTAGTTTGAATGATAAGTTCGATTGCAATTTTAATCCCAATAGTTTTATCAATTATATTTTACAAAGAAAAACTCACAATAAATAAAATATTAGCATTTATTCTATTTATCATAATAATAATAATATTAGCAATATTTTAAAAAATACTTAAAATTAAAATAATGAAAAAAAGAAAAACAATAATATTACATGATACTTTCTTATATAAATGAGGGGGGGAAAGATTAATCTTGATGATTGCCAAGGCTATTGATGCTGATTTGGCTTCTGGCTTTTTTAGTAAGGGAAGTTTTGATTTAAGAAAAGAGGGGTTTAAATGAAAAATGATTTCTATATCAAGTGAGGTTTTTAAAAAATGATTTAGACATCTAAAATTAAAATGGTCTTTTCTTTTTAATACAAAATTTTTAAGAAATTATGATATTGTATTATTTAGTTGAGATAGTATAAGTGCAATTAGAAATTGTAGTAAAAATGCTAAGAAAATCTATTATTGTCATACTCCACCTAGATATTTATATGATTTAAGAGAGGTTTATTTAGAAAAAGTACCTTATTTATTAAAGCCAATTTTCAATTGATTATCGTATATTTTTAAAAAAATGTATGAATCTGATATATCAAAAATAGACTTTATTCTTACTAATTCTGAAAACACTAAAAATAGGATTAAACATTTTTTATGACTTGAATCTATAGTTTTATATCCACCTGTTGATTTATCTGAATTCAAATTTTTATCTCAGAAAGATTATTATTTATCATTTGCTAGATTAAGTGATGCAAAAAGAGTTGATAAAATTGTTGAAGCTTTTACAAAAATGAATAATAAAAAATTAGTTGTTATTTATTGAGAAAATGATCCTGCAAGAGAAAAGATTTTTAAGATAGGAGAATGATATGATAATATAAAATTTGTAACATTACCATGAAATATTTGATTTACTAATTATGTTGGTAATTGTATTGCTACGGTTTATATACCAATTGATGAAGATTTCTGAATGAGCCCAATTGAGAGTATGTCTGCTTGAAAACCAGTTTTATGAGTTGATGAGTGATGATTAAAAGAAACAATAGTTAATAAGAAAACATGATTTTTAATCTCAGAGTGAGCTCAGGTTGATAACATTATCAAGTGAATTGATTATTTAACTCCTCAAAAATGCTTAGATATGAGAGTTGATTGTGAAAAAAGAGCATGAAACTTCAGTTTAGATAAATTTGAAGAGAAGTTAAAGAAAATAATAAAATAAAAAAAGAGATAATTATAATAATTATCTCTTTTCCCCTATAATAGGGAGGGTTAAGGCTTATGCTATTGCTTCAAGAGCTTCTTTTTCTGTATCAACTGTAGGAATAATTGTAGTTATTCAAACAAGTTCTAATATATCTTTAACTCAATCAGTACAGTTAGATATATACATTTTACCTTCAGCATCTTCAATATTTGAAAATACATCAGCTATATAACCAATTGATTTTGAATTAAGATATTTTAATCCAGAAAGGTTTAAAATAATATTTTTTCCTTCAAATTCTCAAATTTGATCATATACAGATTTAAATGTTTTATCTGCATTTGTTTCATCTAGTTCTCAAGTAAATTCAAATATAAATACACCATTTAGCTCTTTTTTATTTACTTCTATTAAAGTTTCCATAAGATTATTAAAATTAGTTTTATAAATTTATATATCAATTATATCTTAAAAAAAACTTTTTAGCAAATTTTTAAATCTTTTTGTATTTGATATGTCTGAAATATATTCAATTAATAATATAAACAATGTAAAAATCACTATTAAAGAACCATCTTTAATTTTTTTAAGATGAGATTTATGAGCATGAAAAACAACATTAACAAAACATATTATTAATAATTTATTAGAAAAAAAATGTGACGTTACTTCACCAACATATACTTATTATAATAAAATTGATAACATTTATCATTTCGATTTATATAGATTAAAAAGTTATGATGAATTTTTTGCAATTTGATGAGAAGATATATTAGATAATAATGAGGGGGTTATTATATTGGAATGGCCTGATATAATAGAGAAGTATTATACTCCTGATATTGAAATTTTATTAAAGAAAACTGATAATGAAAGTGAAAGAGAAATTATTATAAAATATAACACTTAATTTGTATTGCAAATTAAGTGTTTTTCTTTAGAATATTATTGTAATTTATTATATTATTTTTAACTATGGTTGAAACAACAAAAAAAACACAAACTACTAAAAAGAAACCAGTAAGAAAAACCGCGGTAAAAGCTGCTACAAAAGCTACTACAAAGACATCTGCAAAAACAGTAAAAAATGTTGCTGTAAAAATTCCAGCAAAAACAGCTGTAAAATCAGTAAGAAAAGCTGCAGTAAAAGCTACTGCAAAGACATCTGCAAAACCAGTAAAGAAGGCTGTAAAAAAAGCTCCTGCAAAAACTACTAAGAAATCAGTAATAAAGACTGCTGTAAAAGTTCCTGTAAAAATTAAATTAAGCAAAGCTTCTATTAATAGAAAAAAAATTGTTAACAATTGAAGTTTTGCTCAAAATTTCAATTTTATAAAATTTAATTTTCTAGATGTTTCACTTTTATTTAAAAATTTTATTCATTGGAATATTTCAAAAATAATAATATTTGTGTGGTCAGGTATTCTTTGACTTATTGCAATTATTCCTTTTGTGTTATCGTTATTTGCATATACTTCAATTGTGAATATTGATATACTAACGTTACTTAATTGAAATATTGGTTGAGATTTGATGTATTACCTTATAGGATATTTTTTATTATTTATAACAGTTGCTGTATTTTTCATCTCTTTCTCTTATTCTAATATTTTATTAATGAATGTTAATAATGCTTATTTAAAATGAAAAAAATTATGATATAAGGCAAATGATTATTTTAAAATTAAAAAGATAATTCAATTTTTTAATTTATCTTTATTAAACATTTCGATATTACTTATTCCTGTTTTATTATTTTTTGTTTTAATTGGTGTATTATTCTTGGTTTCTTGAAGTTTAGAAGAAATAAGTAGAATCACTTCTGAATGAATGTTTAATCATATTTCAATCTTAGGTCTTCTTTTCTTTGTTATTTCAACTATAGCATGAGTCTATTTATCTTATAGAATTATGTTTTCATATTTTATTTTTTCAGATAGTAAAAAATATGATGAGAAAAAAAATGTATTAACTTATATTAAAGAATCTTGTAATAAAACTAAGAATGTTAAGAATTTTTTCAAGCTAATTACAATTTTTATAATTTTTGCTTTTTTACTTTCACCAATTAATTATTTAGGTAAAGTTTTAGAAAAAAATGATAGAGACTTGAAAAACTATAGTATGTTTTTAAGTTTGTCTGAAGAGCAAAAGACTAGTCTAATTTGAAATGATTTATATTATATAGAATCTCTAAAATTGAATTATGAAGGTTTAACTTTGGATGATGTGAATATAAAATTAAACTTAAATGATAGGTATGTGATACTATTTACTATATTTGATTTTGTATTATTATATTGATTATTCATAATGATAACTTCTTCATTTTATAGAAGAGAACTTGTTTAAAAATAAATAAATAAAGAAAATGAAAATTTTAATATTTTGAGATGTATATGGAAGAATATGAAGAGCTGCAATAAAAAAGGAGCTTCCTTTATTGAAGGAAAAGTATAAGCCTGATTTTGTAATAGCAAATGTTGATAATATTACATCAAGAAGATGACCAATAGAAAAACATATTCTTGAAATGGAAAATATATGAATTGATATAATGACATGATGAGATCATATTTTTGATAATGTTGATAGAATTGAAAAGTATTTGGATTCTGAGGACTCAAAGTTAATTAGACCTGCAAATTTTTATGAATTAGAAAAATATCCACTTTCTTGAAAATGATATAAAATATTTGAAAAAAAATGAAAAAAAATATTAGTAATACATTTACTATGAGAAGTTTTTATGAATCATAGAGTTATTAATCCTTTTATTAAAGTTGATGAAATTTTAGAAACTACTAAGGATGAAAATATAGATTGAATAATTGTGGATTTTCATAAGGAAGCTACTGCCGAATGATATGGTTTATGATTTCATTTAGATTGAAGAGTTAGTTTTTTGTATGGAACACATACACATATCCAAACAAATGATGAATTGATTTTACCAAAATGAACTTGATTAATTTCTGATGTTTGAATGAATGGGCCTCTTTTTTCCGTGATATGAGCTGATTATAAATCAGTAGAAAAAAGGTTTTTAACATGAATATCTAAATGAAAGATAAAACAGAGTTTGGATAAAGAATATGTAGTTAATTGAGCTATAGTTGAAATTGATGAAGAAAAAAAATGTAGCAATATTGAAAAAATTAGAATTAGAGGGGTTTTATAGGAGAAGGTAAAAAAAACAAACAATTTTTTATTAATTATTTACATTAAATGAAAAAGAGATTTTTATTATTAATAATTTTTATAATATTTTTATTTAGTTTAGTTACTTTTATATTAATATTGAATTATTTAGATCCATATGAATTTAAATTAACTGCAATTATATCTATTATATTTACTTTTATTTTGTGGATTTCTACTTTTTTTACTATAATTTTATATTTTTTTAAGAAAGTCTATTATAGAGGTAGAGTCTATTTGTATCATGTTTTATCAAGCTTTAGGCAGTGATTTTTTATCTCAGTCTTTGCTCTTACTATAATATTTTTTAATATATTGTGAGTTCCACTCTTCCTAACAGGATTTTTATTATTGATAATTCTAGTTTTTTTAGAATTATTTATTAAAAACTTAGAAAATTAATTATATTTTCTATTTGATTTTGTTATATTATTTTGTAAATAAATATTTTGTTTAAAAAATCTTACTTATTACTAATACTTTTATTATTTCCGTTAACTTTAGTTAATGCTCTTTCAAAAGCTCAGAAAGGAGCTATTTTAAATAATTTTAAGGAACAGCAATATGATTTATTATTTGAATCTGATTTATCTGATTTTTCATCTGAATATAGTGATATATTTGATATTTCTAAAAAAGTTAATATTTATGAAAATATTTCAGAAAAAGTTGAAGAAGATAGACATGAATTTGAATGAAAAAATAATGCAATGTTGGAACAAATCACATCTTTAGAGGAGTCTATAATACAATTGGATCTAGATATTAATAATGCTATGATAAATGTTGATAAAATTAATAATAGTGTTATTCAAACTAAAAATGATATTGAAGGAAATAAAAAGATAATTGAGTTTAAGAGAAAATTGATTTCTGATAATATGGAAATATTATTAGAATATTTGATTTATATTTATAAAAAATGAAATACTGTTTATGAAGATGCAGAAATAGATAATTTAAAAAGTATATTACTTAATGAAGAGAATATTTCTGATATTATAAATGATTTATATTTTAAATGAATTATACAAATCACATGAAAAAAACTTATAGATAATCATAGAAAATATATTTCTGAATTATATTTAAGGAAGGTTCAATTAGAAAAACAAGAGATAAATTTGAAAAAATTAAGAAAAATGTGAATTATTGAAAAGAAAGTTTTAGATGATAAGAAAGCATTTAAAGAAAGAATTTTAGAAGTTTCAAAATGACAACAATCATATTATCAAAAATATGTTTATGATAAGCTAGAAATTGAAAAAACATTACAATTAAAAGCATTTGCAGAAAAAGTTAAATTTAATAATATTAGAAATGATATATTAGAAAAATATGGTTGTACATTTATTGATGTTTCAAAAAATACAGCTGAAGTAAGAGCTTTATCGTGAAAATGTTTAGATATTAATAAAATGATTTATTCAGAATCTATGCTTGAAGGGATAAAAGAGGAAGATTGATTTAACTTCTTTGATTGGCCTATTGAACCCAATATGTGAATAAGTAGTTATTATCATGATTCTGAGTATAAAAGAGATTTTTGATCTGAACATGAAGCAATTGATATTGTATCTAATCAAGGGACTCTAATTAAAGCTCCAGCTGATTGATATGTAATTTTTATAGAAGAACCAGACTCTCAGGATTATGCTTATGTTGCTTTAAAACATTATAATTGATATATGACTATTTATGGACATGTTAGTGATATATCAGTTGATGAATTTGATTATGTAAAATCTTGAGAAGTATTTGCTCAAACTGGTTGAGAATTTGGTACATTAGGTGCTTGATTCCTTACAACAGGTCCTCATCTACATTTTGAAGTTTTTAAGGATGAAGAATATATTAATCCTTTCTCAGTTTTAAATCTATCATATTTAGAATATGCTAAAATACCGGAAACTTATAAATTTAAATATTATACTGATTTTAAGGAAAGAAAATGATATGAATTTGCGAATAAGACTCAAAATTCTAGAATATTTACATTAAATTGATCTAATGAAATAGAAAGACAAAAAGATCTGATATCTAAATACGCTGTACCAGTTTTTAGAAATTGGCAGATGTGGATTGATGAATCTCTTGATTGAAATATAGATCCTTCTTTTGTTATGTGTATAGGGCTTGCTGAAACAACATTAGGGAAACATTTAAAAACACCATATAATATATGAAATGTTTGAAATACTGATTCTGGTGCTACTGTAGTATTTCCAAATGCTGCAAGTTGAGTATATTGGATGATTAAAACTTTGAACAATAAATATTTATGAAATTATGATGAAATAAGGCAATTAAGTAGATACTGAAATAAGGATTCAAGTAAGCCTATATATGCCTCTAGTCCTGATAATTGGCACAATAATATTATTAAATGTATGAGTCATTTGAAATGAACTTATGTTCCAGATGATTATAATTTTAGGCTAATTAACTAAAAATACTCAATATTTTGCTTTGAAGACAGATATATGTTAATATTATTTATATGTTTTAATATATATCTTTTATTTATGAGAAAATTTAAAATTTTTCTGTTTTTATACACTTTACATATTGTATATTTGTCAGATTTTTCATTCGCAATTGCTTCTTGAGAAATAGAAAAGACTCAAAGTAATACCAGTACTATTCTTAATTTTTTGAGTACTGAGATGTTGTTGAATGTAGTTTTTGCAATTATAACGATAGTGGTTACTTTCTTTTTTGCTAAACTTGTAACATGAAGATTGACTAAATTTTTAGAATGAAACTATGCATGAGAAGAGTCTGGTAGGGAAGAATTGGTTGCTGTATTATCAAGAACTGTAAATATATCTATATTAACGGTATGAGCGGCTATTACATTGACAATACTAGGCATTGATATGTGAATATTTCTATGATGATTATGATTTGGTCTTGGTTTTACTTTGAAAATATTTTTAACAAACTTTGTTGCCTGAATACTTATGGTAACCCAATGATTTTATCATTTATGAGATTTGATAGAAGTGTGATCTAGAAAATGATATATAAGAAAGATTAATGCTTTATTTACAGCAGTTGAACAGTTCGATGGAATTATATATTATATTCCAAATGTAACATTTTTGGAGCAAGAAGTATGTAATTATAATACAAATGATAAAAGAAGGCTTAGTGTTAGTATTTGAGTTGATTTTAAAACTGATATATTATATGCGAAAAAGATATTATTAGGTGTTATTGATAATTTTCCAAATATATTACAAACTCCATCATCAGATGTATTGGTAGAGGAAATGCAAGATAGTTCAATTAAGTTAACTCTTAGGTTTTGGATTAATTCAACAGATAAATTTATTACTTTAAGGTCAAATGTTACTGAAACTATAAATCATGCATTTAATCAAGCTTGAATTGTTATACCTTATCCACAAGTTACTTTAAGTAATAGAGAGGATTTCAATCTAAAAGTTAAAAGTTAATTCATTAAGTAAATATTTATGTAGAGCTTACCTAATCAAAAAAGGGGGGGAGCTCTTTTTTTATTTTATATTAATTAAATGTTTTTGGTAAAAACTATTTGATTTTTATAGTAAAAACTCTATAATAATTATAGAGATAAAATACTTATTTAAAGCCAATAAATACAATGATGGATTTTAACAAAATTGTTCAAAAATTGTGAACAAAATGATGAAAAATAGTATTCAGAGATGATATTTTTGAAATAATAGATCCTGAAAAAAAGGCTATTTATAGTAGTAAATTAAATAAATATATATACAAGCTTAAATCAATGTGAGTCATTGTTAATCTAAGAGCATGAGTATATATAGTACCAGATACCGAAGATGTGAAGTTAAATAAAATAGACTTAATAGATAAATATTATTTAAAATTATTAAAAAAATATATTATATATTATGTATGATCTAGCTATTATATTTCTTGAAGAAAGTCTTTAGAATTTCATATGAAAAATTTTGAAATACCAGAAAAAATTTTTATTGTTAACAGGTCTTTAAATAAAAAAATAAAAATATGAAATCTAGAAATTATTTTTAAAACAATCTCTTGAACTGATATATATTGAAAAAAAATTAATCTTTTTTCAAAGATGTCAGAATTTATAGTTAGTAAAAAAATTGAGAACCTAGGGTTTAAACTTTCATGTTTAGAATTATCTTTAATTGAAGCAGCACTTGTTAATGATACAGAGCTTTGAATTCCTGTTGAATTATTATCTAAATCAATAAAAAAATACTGAGAAGTAATGAATAAAGATATATTTTATAAAATATGAAAATATAAGTTTGTTATGTCTTTTAATAGGTTAAAAGAAATAGCTAAACACATTAATAAAGATATGTACGAAGTATTTCTAGATATTATTAAGAAAAATGGTTGATTGTTCATCTGAGAGTGATTAAGAGGGTTTTAAAAAAAGAACTAAATTAATTTAGTTCTTTTTTTCTTTTTTTAAATTTTAATTAAGCTGATTTTTGTTTTCTCATAATTAAGAATCATCCAATTAATAGTGATAATATTATCAAAATTATTATTTCAGGTCCAGTTTGAATTTTTGTAGCATCTGATAATGTTCATTCAAATATTTCTCATTCAGAAGTTTTTGCTACAGCTTTAATTGCAAAGTAATCATATTTGATATCATCTCATACAATTTCTACTTCGAATTTTGCAGTTTTTACATTTTCGATTAATTCTAATCCTCAACCATCTAATTTTTTATAAACATTATATCCTTCAATATTTTCAAGTTCATCCCAAGTTAATATTGATTTTGTTTTTAATTCAACTAGTTTTAATCAAGTTATTCTTAAATCTCTATATACTTTATCATCTCCATTTCATCCATTATTATTTTTTGGAGTAAAAGGTTCTTCTGCAGGACCAGCAGCATTGTATTTTATTTCATTAACAGTTAGGCTAGCTGCTCATAATTCAATTTTTTTATGACCTAATAGATCTTGTAAATTTATATCTACTCCATATACATCAGCTTTGCTTGGAGCCACTGCTTTTGTAACATATACTCAATCTAAAGTTTCTTCTAATTCTATTAATACATCATCAATTATTGCATTTACTTTACTTAAACCAGGATTTGCAGTTACCTTTATTTCAAAACTATCTCAAGTATCAAGACTCTCAGGGGTAAGTTTAACGTTTTTAATATTTAAATTACTTAATTCCACCTTAACACTAACTTCATTAGATTCTCAAACTACATTTCAGTCTGCATCAATGATTTGAGCTTGAAATGAAGTAGTTCAATCTTCAAGGTTTTCAACCTTTTTTTCAAAAATTCAATCATTATTACTAGTAGTTAATAATTCTTCTTTTCAATTAACTATGATTTTAACTTGATAATTCTTTTGAGTCGTTCATGATACTAAAATAGAATCATTTCAAATTGTTAATCAATTATCTGGAGAAACAATGAAAATATCAATATTTGCTAAGACTTCTTCAGCACTTATTTCAGCTTCTGCAATTCAGAATATAGTATCATCTTCTAAATCATATATATGTATATTTTGTAACCCAACAGATTTAAATTTAACTCAGTTTTCAAATTTAACTTTTCATTGATCAGCAGCAGAGAACGTATAAGTATTTTCCTCTATAGTACTAGGTAATTCAGCTTCGGGGTCACTTAATGAAAATATAAGAATTCTTCCTTCATAATCCCTAATTCTTGCATTATTTTTATCTACTGCTTCAATAGTTAAATCAAGAGATTCATTAACTTTTACTTGATTTGGATCAAATTGTACTTCAAAATGGTCTAATCAACTAGCAAATACTCACGAGAAAGAACATAAGGTAGAAGCTAAAAAAGCTAACATAAGTTTTTTAGAAAATTTCATATTTTGTATATAGATATTAAAATATAAATGTATTTTACTCATTATTTCTCATTTTGAAACTCATTTTTTTATTTAAACTTTACAAATTATCTATTTATAGTGTAATAATATTCTTATTTTCAGGTTTTCTTATTGATGAAATAAATGTCTGGTAATATTTTATTTTTTTCAATAACATATTTTTATGCATTTCATCAAGCTCACTTAATAGATCATCTATCATTAAAATAGGCTTATTACCAGTCATTTTTTCTATGAATATTCATTCTAAAAGTTTTAACCATAAAATAACACTTTTTGTTTCTCATCTAGAAGCAAAATGTGTAAGTGGGGAAGAATCAATAATTATATCAAAATCATCAACATGTGGTCAAATTGGAGTTCTTCATAATATAATATCTCTATCTAAATTGATTTTTAAATATTTTTTTAAATCTTTTTTTATATTATTTTCTGATACTTTTGAGTTATAAATAAGCTCAATAGTGTTTATTTTTCATGAGAAATATTCTTTAGTAGAATCAATTGATATTTTTAAGAAATTAATAATTTTAAATCTATATTTATATATCTCTGAAGCTAAGCTTATAAATTTATCATCCCAAAATTTAATTTCTTCTTTACCACATTTTCATTCATTTATACTTTTTAAAATTTTGTTTCTATGTTTAACTACTTTTTTGTATTGAATAAGTAATTTTTCATAAGAATCAAAAGAATTTTTTAGAAGATTATCTAAAAAGTCTCTTCTTAAGCTGGGTGATAGGTACATCATATTCATTATAATTGGTGAAAAAATCACACATTTGTGAGTGAGAGTATTAAATTTTTTCTTTGATATTTTATTATTATTTAGCATGTATACCTTTTTGCTTTTTAATCCTCATGTATCACTAAGGTCTCTTGAATATGAAAAAGAGATTTTTTTTCAATCATCTGTTTTATATTCTATAAAAAAATAATCCTCTCACTTTTTTATTAATTCATCTAAACTAAGTCAAGTGATTGAATTATTTCAAAGTAGACTAATGGCTTCAAGCACATTAGTCTTTCATATTCCATTTTCTCAGATAATAAAATTTTCGTTTTTTAAAGAATCTAATTTTAATTCATCAAAATTTCTGAAATTAATTAGTTTTAGTTCTTTTATCATTATATTAATATTATTTCATTATATTTGTTAAAGCAATTTGATCAGCTATAATTTTTTGGTTTGAGCATTGTAGTAATTCTTCTCTAGAAATAGCTTTCGGTTTTTCTATATCTTCTCTAAGATTATTTTCTGATTCTATTATTGAGACAGTAGGTTTTATTCAAGTAGTGTCTACTTCATTTAATAATTCCATGTATTTTAAGATTCAATTTACATCTCAAGTCAATTTTTTACTATCTACATTTATCTTACTTAAGTTTTTTGATAATTTTTCAATTTGTTCTTGTGTTACGCTCATTTATTTATATTATTAATTTAAATATTATTATAATCAAACTATAATTTTAAATTTTAAAAAATCAAGTTATGTGATTAAAAGAGATGTTAAAAAAAGATTTTACAAAACAAAAAACTATTACTTTAGAAAGATATAAGGCATCAAAATTTATGCTTGTTATTTCATCTTTTGTATTTTTTCTTAATTTTTATTTTGTTTGAGCTAGGTTTTATTTAAACATTTTTACTAGTACACTTGGTATTACTTATATCATTCTTTTATTATCTTTTGTTTATTATGTTTATTTCTTTATAAAAAATATGTATATTGAAAAAATAAAAAATTATTATTTTATACTTATATTTATAGTACTTTTTATAATGTTCTTAATTTTTGCTTTTCCTCTTATTTTTAGTGGATCATTAAAATAATTTTCTAAAATGGTATGAATTTATTATTAATATTACATCATGTTTAAAAAGATTTTTGTATTAGTTTTTATTACATTTTTTATAGCTTCTTGTGGAGATGAAGAAGATGTAATATTTTCAACTTGATTAAAAAAAGCAGAAACTCAGAATTTATCTATAGAAATCCCTTCTAATTGGGATGTAATTAAGGATACAGAAAATGTATTACCTACAATAAAAGAAGGAAAAATTGAACTAGCAGTTGCCTCAACAAATATTGTAAACGGTTTTTCAAATAATCTACTTATATTATCTGATGAATTAAGCACCTTTACATCATCGAAAGATTTCTCAATGCTAAATAATATCTGAGCATCAGCAGACTATCTAAATTACAATAAACTATCGTCAAAAGAATTCAAATTCATCGACGAAGAATTAAGCATCCTATACATATTTGAAGCCAAGTACAATTTAGACACACCAACTCTCAAATTCTTACAAACAGCCCATATCTGCAACCAAAACAAAGCATTCTTCCTAACACTCGCTCTCCCAACATCAATAACAGACACATCTAAATACGAATTATTTTTATCTACATTTACTTGTAAGTAAAAAAACTTTTGATTTTTGCAGGATATTTATATAATTACACACGCATAAAATTAACATGGTGCCATGGTAGAGTGGTTATACACCGGTCTGCAACACCGTTTACTCGGGTTCGAACCCCGATGGCACCTCCAAATAAAATTAAAGATAAAAACGGCTTATT
>JASFZI010000089.1:0-16441 GCA_045107135.1 Candidatus Altimarinota bacterium | reverse complement strand
AATAGTTATTGAAAAATTTATTGAAAAATTATGATTAAAAGATATTATATTATGGTGACATAGTAATGGTTGAGCTATAAGTATAAAAATAGTTAATAATAAAAAAATTAATATTTCTAGATTAATTCTTAATAATTCTGCTTGAATAAGAAATGATAAAAAAAGAAGCCTTAAGAGAAAAACTATATGATTATTAATTAAACCATTTAAGATACTTAAAAATATTCCTTGATTTCATAAAATCAGAGAATATTTTTATAGAGCAATTTGATGACAAGACTACCTTAATGCAGAAAAAAATCCTTATTTAAAACAAACTTATTTAAATATGATTAGTTCTGACTTATCAAATGATTTAGATAAAATAAATCTGAATACATTATTAATATGGTGAAGGGAAGACAAATACACTCCATTATCAGATTGATTAAAAATGAGAAATAATATTAAAAAAGCTAAAATAGTTATTTTAGATAATGAAAAACACTGAATACATATAAATAGTCCTGAAAAATTAGTAAATACTTTTTTAAATAATATATAAAATTATGGTTTTTGAACATTACTTACTGCTTTTATTAACGATATTACCATTAATAAATAGATTTTCTTTCTGGTTTTTTACAATACAGCTTAAAGAATATAGGCGGGATAGATTTAAAGAATATCTACTAACTCCCCAATGAAAGAAAGCCTTATTTAATATTTGGTCTGTTATTGAATTACCTTTATTTTTACTTTCAATAATTATTTTTGTAGATCCTCCTTTTGAATATATTATTTATAATGTTTTATTCACATTCTTCTTGATTCAAAATATTTTTGTTGCTCGCAAAATATTAACGTGAAAGATCATAAAACCATCATTAACTGGTAGATTATTATTAACTCTTGGAATATTAGTATTTGGATTAACAATAGATCTTTTCTTTATAATTTTCTATTGATTTGAAAATTTTCTTTACACTTATGTTTTGTCACTATTTTTATTTACTCCTCTGTATATTTTCCTTGTTATTTTAATTAGTTTACCACTTGTGAATTATTTTAAAAATAAAAAAATAAATAAAGCTATAAGAAAATCTTCAAGAAATAAAAAAACAATTAAAATTTGAATAACATGAAGTTATGGTAAATCATCAGTTAAAGAATATTTAGCATCAATCCTTGAACAGGACGGAACAACACTTAAAACCCCTGAAAATATAAATACTGAATTATGAGTTTCTTCAATTGTAATGAACAAGCTTAATAATACATATAAATATTTTATTGCTGAAATGTGAGCATACAAAATTGGTGAAATAAATATATTATGAAAAATAGTTGATCATAAATATTGATTTTTAACTGCAATATGAAATCAGCACCTTTGATTGTTTGGGTCTCAATCTAATATAAAAACTGGTAAAGCTGAAATAGCAAATAGCATATTAAAAAATAAATGAATATTATACGTTAATTGGGATGATAATTTCATAAGAGAAATCGAATTCAATAAAAAATTAAATATTATTAAGTATTGAAACTATAAATGATCTGATGCAATTTATTCTATATTAAATACTAGAGAAGCAGTTACAACATTTACAATTGAATATAAAAAGAATATTGCCACCTTTGAAACGAAATTACTATGAAAGCATAACATAGTAAATCTTACGTGAGTTATTAGTCTATGTTATGATTTGTGATTAGATGCTTCTCAAATAAAAAAATATCTTGAAAATATAAAAGTTCCAAAAAATACTCTTAATGTTATTAATTCAGAAAATTTTATCCTTATTGATGATACATATAATTTATCAGAAGATTGATTGTATGCCTGATTAGATGCTATGAATAGTTTTAATGATAATAAAGTTTTAGTCATGGATGATATATTAGAATTATGAAGAGACGCAAAAAATATACATTATGTAGTATGAAAATTTATTGCAAAAAGGAATGATATAAGTAAAGTATTATTTTGCTGAGTAAATTATAAAAAAGATTTTATTAAATGATTAGTAGATTGATGATTTCTAAAGAAAAATATTGTAAGAACTCTAGATAAAGTAGAAAAAAATAGTATAATTCTTTTTGAAGGTAGATGATCATGAAAATATTTAGATAAATTAAAACAAAATGTCTAAAAAAACCATAATTTCTGAATTTTTTACAACTGTAAGTTTTCCTATGTTTTTAAGGACACTAGGATTATTGACATATAAATTGCCTGTTATAAAATATTGAAAAAACAATAAAAAGCTTGAGGCTAAACTAGCCTTATATATTTGAAATCAATTTTCAGAAATTTATTCCCTTTATAACTGAAGAAGTGCTATTTTTCAAGCTCTAAAAATTATTTGAGTTAAGAAAAATGATGAAATCATTGTTTCATGATACACTTGTGTATCGGTTTCTAATGCTGTTATTCAATCATGAGCAAAAATTATATATTCAGATATAAATAAAAAAAATCTTTGATTTGACTTGAATGAATTACAAAAAAATATTACTTCAAATACAAAAGTTATAATTGTTCAACACACATTCTGAAAGCCTTCAAATATTAGAAAAATAATCAAAATTGCAAAAGATAGAAATATATTAGTAATTGAAGATTGTGCTCATAGTTTGTGAAGTAAGATTAACTGAAGAAAATTATGATCTTTTTGAGATTTTTCTATTTTTTCTACTGGAAGAGATAAGGTTATTTCAGGTATTACATGAGGGTTTTTGCTTATAAATAATAAAAATTATTTTCAAGCATCTAAAAAAATGATGTGAAAATTAAAAATGCCTTCATTATTTTTAATAATTAGGAACTTACAATATAATATAGTTGCTTATAAAGCCTATAAAATGTATGATTTTTTTAAATTATGAAAAATAATTATTTTTATATCAAGAAAATTAAATATTATAACAGAAATTCTTTCTGCTAAAGAAAAAGAATGTAATTTCAAAGATTTTTATTATAAACTCCCAAATTCTCTTGCATTTCTAGCATATATAGAATTAAAACAACTTAAATTTGTAATAAATCATAGAAGATCCATAGCAGAATATTATGAAGAAAAACTAGACAATAAATATTTTAATATTATTTTTAAAAAATGAAAAAATGAAAAAAATAATTATTTTAGATATCCTATATTAGCAAAATCAGAACATGAAGCTAAATATATATATGAATACATGAGACTAAATAATATATTATTATGAATTTCGTGGACTCAAACTAATATTGTTCCAAAATGAACTAATCTTAAAAATGCCAAATATAAAGTATGATCTTGTCCAGTAGCAGAAGATATAAGTAAAAGAATTTTAATATTACCTAATCATCATTTTGTCTCACCAAATGATGCTAAAAAAATAGTACAATTATTAAATAATTTTAAAAAATCATAATGTATAAACTAAAAGAAATCTTAAATAAAAAAACCTGGAACAATTTTATAATTGATTCAGATTTTAATTTTTATTCTTTTTTACAATCATGGCAATGGTGAGAACTTCAAGAATTAGCATGAAAAGAAATTTCTAGATATTGAATTTATGATGAAAACAAATTGATTTGAATATTATTGATAATAAAAGTTAGGGCAAGGAGATGAAATTATTACCTTGTTCCACATTGACCTTTAATTAAATGAAATTATTTTCAAGTATTATGATCTATAATTGATCAACTGAAGGAATATGCTTTATTTGATAAAATGTGTTTTATTAGATTTAATTCTGCAGTAGAAAATACTAAAGAAAATAGAAAAAAATTTAAAAAATTAAAATTCATCAATGCTCCAATGCATGAACATGCAGAAGATACAAATTTATTACAATTATCATTATCAGAAACAAAATTATTACAACAAATAAAAAAGAAAAATAGGTATTATATAAATAGAGCAATAAAAGAATGAGTAGAAATAAGAAGAGATAATTCAGTAGAGCACATTAATAAGCTAATAGAAATGCATCATAAGCATGCTAAAAGAGTTGATTGAAAAAATAAATATCAACCTTTTTCAATCAAATTTATTAAAAATCTATATAAAGTGTTTTGAGATGATGTGCACACTCTTTCAGCTTCATATGAATGAGAAATTGAATCTATTTTAATGACAATAAAATTTTGAAAAACTTGTGTTTACTATATTGCAGCATCAAATATTAGGCACCCGAAATTTTCGCCAAATTATTTATGTCAATGGTCAGCTATAATAAATGCAAAAAAACATTGATGTACAGTTTATAATTTTTGGTGAGTATCACCAGACGATAATCCTAAACATCCGATTTCATCTGTAACAAAATTTAAAAGAAAATTTTCATGATCAGATCATAGTCTCTTACATGCTCAAGACCTAATTTTATCAAAAAAATACTACATTAATTGGATCATTGAAACTTTCAGAAGAATAAAAAGAGGTTATTACTATAAAAAACCAGAATAATTTTATTTTATTACAAAAAAAGGATTAAATTTTTAATTTAATCCTTTTTTTGTAATTATAATTATTAATTCATAATATCACTTCAAGCTACTAATTTAGATGTTTTTCATTCTAAATTTTCATTTAAATAAATTATTTTAACATTTTCTTCAGATCAGATACTACCTAATGTTTCAATTCTAGACGAATCTAATAAAAATTGTAATACTTTTTCTGCATTTAATGAATTATCAGTTTGTTTAATTAAATCAACTGACTCTTTAAATCAATCAGCAATTTTCATTCTTTGACCTGCCATACCTTCTCAAAGAAGGATTTTTGATTCTTTTTCAGCTTCAGCTTCTTTTACTTGCATTATTTTTTTAGCTTCAGCTTCATTTAATGCTGCCTCCTTAAATTTTTCTGTTTCAATAATTTTATTCATCGCAGCCATTACTTTATCTTCTAATTTTACATCTCTTACTTGTATTGAATCTAATTTATATCCAAAAGTTGCTAATTTTCCTCTAAGTCTTGCTTCAATAGCCTCTCAAATTTCTTCTCTTTTTGCAAAAATATTTTTGTGTGTAAATGTCACTATCATCGCTCTTAATTGTTCATCAATTGTTGCTCTCATCATAGTTCTTGGATCATCTATTGAATATATAGATTTAAATAAATTTCATTTAGTTGTATTATTACCTTCATCACTTACATAATATATTACATTTAATCAAATATATGCAGTAACATTATCTTGAGTAACTCATTCTACCTCAACAGGGAAGTTCTTTCTAAATAAATCCTGTAATTTTGTTCTTGTTACAAAAGGTATTACAAGATTAAATCATTGCCTAAGTACTCAAGAAAACCTTCCTAGTACTTCTTTACTTCTCACTGTATTTGGTTTAACAATTACAACTCAAGAAAACAATAAAAATCAAAAATAAATTAACATAAACGGAGCTCATGCTCATTCAGGAATTAACAATAATAATAATCAAACAAAAATTTCTACAGTTAAAATAATTATTCACATAAGATATATAATTAAAAAATAATTACTTTAAATTATATATCTTATTGTAAAAATTCAAAATAATAATTAACAAAAAAAAAGAGAGTAAATATCCTAGGATATTTACTCTCTTTAACAGCTTTTCTCAAATATTCACAAACTCATATGAGCCTGGATTAAATGCGAAAATTGCAGCTTCATCATTTCTCTCTTTTTCAAAAGCATCATAAAGGTCATGAAAATGCTCAAAAGCCTCATCTGAATGATTCTTTAAAGAATTAAAAAAATCCAGAATATAAACATACACATCGCATGTCTTATGGCTATATCCTTTACTAATTGCTTCCTTATCCAATTTTGAAGGATTATTTGGGTCAGCAAGCGGTAAACAGAGACCACGTAAAAACTCTAAATCTTCCTCAGTGTTAATGAAATACGAAGGAGCCTGAATAATTTTAATACCATTAAATGTATCTGCCATAACTTTTCTCCATTTTTTTTGATTTATTATAATCATTTTGTATTTATTTTAATGATTATAGATTATATTAATCATTTGTCAAGTTAATATTCTTTTCCCCTTGTATAAACTATTGTTATTTATAATATAAACTATATTATAAGTGAAGTTTGAATTATTATGGCTCTTGCTGTAATTCTTCTAATTTGAATTTGATTTTATTTTAAATAAAAATTTATGTTTAATCTAACAAAACAAAAATTTAATAATTTTCCAGTTTCTAATAAAAATATGATCTACTTAATGTGGATTTATAATTTTGGGAATCTTATTTCTACCTTATTTATAAGCATATATGTTTTTAAGCTAGAAACAAATGTATCACATGTTATTATTTATAATATAATATTTTTTGTAACTGTTTTTTTATGATTCGTATGAATTTGATATTTGTTTTCAATTCTACAAAAAAATATAAAAAATATGTATTATATATCGTATATAATTTTTATAACATCATTTATGATTATGTTTTTTTTAAAAGGAACCATAATTTGATCTTATATTTTTTGAGCTAGTTATTGATTGTGATTTGGTATATTTTGGTGTGCAGTTCACGCTAATGAGCTTAATAACATAAAAGATAAAGATAGGGATTTTTACTCTTCTCTAATTTCTGCCTGATGAAATATACTTCAGATAATTACACCCATATTAGTATCAATTATTTTTTTAATTGCTGCTTATTTGAATTATAATGGTTATTATATCTTATTCATTGTTATTCCAATTGTATATTTTATAAGTTTTTTATTTATAAAACATACTTGAAACTATATTCCATCAGTAACAAAAATAGATGACGTGAAAAATTTTTTCAACATTAAAAAATATGTTTGGTGACACCTTTATATATTTTTAACTTGAGTAAGCCATGCATTAAAAGTGATTGCAATACCTATAATTGCAATCCTTCTTCTTAAAAATGAGATAAATATAGGAATATTTGAATCTATTATGTGAATTGTATCATTTTTTATTATTATTTTCTTTTCTCATATTAGAAACTTATGAAATAGATTAAAAATATTTTGAATAACATGAATATTAATGATGCTTACATATATATTTTTAGCATTTTATTTTAATTTTTTAGGATATATTATATTTAGTCTATTATTAATAATTATTCATCCAATATTTAGAGTATCTGAACATGTTTATGATTTAAAAATTATGGATAGTATTAAAATCAAAAAATCAGATTTTTTTCCATCTATGTTACTAAGGGAAGTGATTATAAATCTAGCAAGAGTATTAACATTACTAATTTCACTATATATAACTAATATATATTGAAACAATTTAGAATTTTTTCTTAAATTATTATTAATTATTAGTGGTTTCTCATACTTACTAACATGGTTTACAATAAAAATGCACATAAAATACGAAAATCATGAAAATTTAGAAAATCTAAATTAATTTTTAATTTAACTTGTAAGATTATAAAAAAAGTTATAATTAACAAAATTTAATAATAAGACTTATAATTAATGACAACAAATAACAAAGAAGAAAATTCTATATTTGTAAGAAAAAATTTTTGGTATGATATAGAAGAGTCAAGTAAAAAATATGCACATATAATAATGATAGCAACAAAACCTGATATTATAAAACAAGCTCCTTTATATTTAGAATTAAAAAAAAGGGGAGAGTTAGTTATATTAATTCATACAGGCCAACATTATGACTATAATCTAAGTAAATGAGTATTATCCGAATTTTGAATGGAAGTTGATTTAAATTTGAATATTTATGGTAAAATTCATAAGAAATTTAGTCTTGTTATTGAAAGATTATGAGATTTTTTGGTTGATCTGTCAGAAAATTATAAAAAAATACCCGTACCCTACGTTCATTGAGATACAATGACGGCAACAACTGCAGATAAAGCAGCATTTCTGAATAAATTTGCTGTTGTTCATGTTGAAGCGTGAATTAGAACTTTTACTCCAAATAAAGATTTTTATCATAAACTATTCTCAAGATACTCAAAATGAAAATTTGATTGGAAAAAATATTATAATTCTTTACAAGATTTTAAAATATACGAGACAGGTAGTATTGAACCATATCCAGAACAATTTGACACTAGAGGTATAGGAGCCTCAACAGGTTTATTTGCTGTTCCAGTTGAATTATACAGAAAAACCCTAAAAAACGAGTGATTTCCTGAAGAACACATAAAAGTTGTAGGGAATACTGTGGTAGATGCAATAGAAATATCTAAACAAAAAATAGATAATTCTAAAGCTTTTGAAATTTTTCCTAATATGAAATGAAAAGATTTCCTATTTATAACAATTCATAGAAGAGAAAATACAGAAAAAAAAGAAAGATTTATGGTGATATATAATGCTATAAAAAAATTAATAGAAAATTGAGTATATGTATGTTTCTTATGATTATACGCCTCAGAATTTGCAATTGATAATTATGGATTAAGGGAAGATATTGAATTATTAAAAGAAAAATATTCTAAAAACTTTGCCTACTGACCAGCACTAGCCCATCATGCAGAGGTTATTGATATGATAAATAAGGCCTGAGCAGTTGTAACTGATTCTTGAAGTATGCAAGAAGAAGCAAATATTATATGAGTTCCATGCGTTACTGTAAGATTCTGATCAGATAGAACAGAAACAATATTAGAATGAACAAATATAATTGCTCCACCAATAAATTCAAACCTAATTTACGATATAGTAATTTGAGCAATAGCCAACAAAAATATGATAAAAAAAGAGCATTTATATTGAAAAAATGTATCTATTAAAATAGTTGATGAAGTTTTAAAAATGCTAAAAAAAGACTGAAAATTATTTAAATATGATGATGAAAGACTTGATTTAGAACAATATTTTGATTGGAATATTAATAAAACCTAGGACATAACGTCCTAGGTTTTATTTTAAAGAATCCCTAAATTTTTCTAATTTTTCTAAAGCAATTTTATATGTCTGAATCTTTTTATCTAAAGCATTGGGAGTTGTTTCCAATAATATTCAAGAACCAGTGATTATTATTGAATCTTCTAAGTTTTGCAATTTTATTTCTACTTTTTCTATGGTTTTATCTAAAACCTTAATTTTGGATTCATGGCTTAAAATTTGAAAAGCCTCATTATTATTTAAGTTTTGAATTTTTTCATCTAATCTTGTTTCAATTACTTTTCTTATACTTTCATTGATAAAATCTCTGTGTTCTTGTATTTTTGTTTCAATTATTTCTACCTTATTATTTAAAATTTCTTTCTTAATAATAAGATCAGTTTCAATATCTCTCTGTTCATTAAAAATTTTAGCATCTCTCTCAATATATTTTAAATACTCTTCTTTAAAATCTCAATCAATATACGGAATCAATCATGAATAAAATTTTCTTTTTTCTTCAAGCAACAATCTTCTTTCATCAATAACAGGAAGCAAGCTCTTAGCTTTAGTAAATAGCTCTAATTCAATTCTAGTATTATTTGTATTATATTCACGGACTAATAATCTAATTCTGTTAAATTCAATAAGTATAAGATTTTTTCTTAAAAAACTTTTTAATTCATAATCAGTATTTAGTGTTTCTAAGTCATTACTTAATTCAATATCTATTTTATCTAAATCATCAATATTTTCCTTTAACTCCATAATAGTTTTTCATTCATCAAAAACCCCTAATTCATCAAAGTCTGAATTAGTTGTATTATAGAATCATAAAGCTATTAAAGCTAATAATGAAAAAATATATTTATAAATATTTAATAAAATAGTAAATAAAAAATTAGGGAAGGTTAGTGTTAATTTGGCTTTAACCTATTTTTCCCTAACTTGTAATAATAATATACATAATTCACTTATATACAAGTCTATAATGTGAATATTATGTGAAGATTCTATAGGTAAATTTTAAAGGTAAATCATTTATTTTTATCTGATTTTATTTCATACTTCCAACCGTGTGAAATAATTATCTTACTTATTATACTTAATCAAACTCAAATTCATCTAGAATCAATATCTCACGATTTTTCAATTTTTCATTGATAGAATTTTTCTGTTAAAAATGGAACTTCTGAACTCTTAATACCACCTCAATCATCAGTAAAATCAATATATTTTTTTGTTATATTTATTTTAAGTAAAGTATTTTTTCATGCATATTTAAGGAAATTTCAAATTATATTATGCACAACTTGAATGAATAAATCTTGATCAATTTTTTTTATTAAGTTATCATCTCATGTTACTTTAATTCTTTGTTTACGTTCTTTAAGACTCTTTTTATGTGTTTCTGCTAATTGTTTTATTATATCTGCTATATTATACTCAACCAAGACAAGACTAAGCTTCTTCCTGTCATTTTTTTCATAATCCATTATTCTATTAACTAGAGATATCAATCTTGTCATCTCTCTAGTAATAGAATTCAAATTTTTCTGATCAAGCTTTATAACTCAATCAGATATTCATTCTAAATAACATTGAATTGAAGTTATAGGTGTTTTTAATTCATGAGAAATATCTGCTAAAAGTCTAGATCTGATTTCTTCCTGCATATTAAGCTCTCTATTAAGTTTATTAATTGCAGTTATAAGTAATCCGATTTCATCCTTTTTATTATAATATTTTATTTCAATAGTATTATCATCTCAAACAATATTTTTACTACTAATTGCTTTTCTAATACTTGTTGTTGCATCCTTTATAGGAAGTATTGTTTTTCTAATAAAAATCAACAATCCAAATATTATTATTGAAATAGATAAAATATTTGTAATTAAAATTGAAATTGCCATTTTATTAACAAATTCATATTCTAATGAATCTTTATTCCTTAGTGCCTCTAATACTTTTGAAAAATTATCTGTAGGAATTATTTCCTCAATATATTTTGGAGCTATACCACTTTTTACTAGATAATTAATTACTATATCAATATTTTTTTGCTTAGTAAGAGGAATTTCTCAATCATTATTTTCTAATAATTCAAAAAATTCTATTTCTGTATCTGTAAATATACTATCAATATCATCAATTGTTTGTTTTTCTATAACATTATTTATATATTCAATAGTTATTTTATCCCTTAATTTAATTTTTTCTGCAAAATAACTAGATAAATAAGAAGAATAAAAAACATAAAAAGCTACAATATTTATTCCGGCAATAAATATTATACTTATAAGTAGGGAAATGATAAACTTTCTAGATAGTGACATTATTTATAATTATATATTAATTCTATATCATTCTCATCTAATTGTAAGAATGAAGTCTTTTTTTCATATTTTTCTTCTCAAATTTTTTATATGAGTATCTATTGTTCTATCATAGATATATTTATCATATCAAATAATTTTTGTCATAATAGTCTCTCTAGTAATTATTCATCAATTTTCATCAATTAATTTTTTCAAAATATCATATTCATTTCAAGTTAATGAAATAGAATTATTATCTACTTTAACTATTTTCTTACTAATATTGATTGTAATTCATTTGCATGTAATAATATTTGAATTATCAGTTTTAGAAGACTTTTCAGATATTCTTCTTGTAACAGTATTAATTCTAGCCAATAATTCTCTTGGCGAAAAAGGTTTTGCTATATAATCATCTGCTCATATTTCTAATCATTTTATTCTATCTAACTCACTTGATCTTGCAGTCAACATAATAATAGGAACTCATGAAAATTCCCTAATTTCCTTAGTGATTTGAATTCAATCCTTTCAAGGTAAATTTATATCTAAAATAACTATATCAGGATTAATTTTTTTAAGTTTTTTAATTGCCTTATTTCACTCATAATGTAAATAAATATCATAATTTGAATTTTCAAGGTACAATTTCAAAGATGCTGATATTCATTTATCATCTTCTATTATTAAAATTTTGTTCATGTTTATATAAAAAAAATTAGCTATATTTAAGCATATAGTATGTTTTTAAACTTTTTTTTCAAATTAAATTTGCATTTTATATAAAAAATAATAAAATCTTGTCTGTAAAAAACGCTCTTTATTATTTAATTATTCAATATCATGGCTTTTTGACCAAAGAAAAAACATTCTAAATCAAGATCTAAAAGAAGAACATCTAACTGGATCAAATTAACTGCTAGAAAGTTAAAAAACAGAGTAATGTTAAACAAAGAAGATACTGGTTTAGCTCATTTTATGGCTGAAGATGGTACGTATAATGGTAGAACTGTTGTTGCTCCAAAAACTAAGAAAACTAATACAACTAGAGTATAGTTTTGAAAAATAACATAGATAATAAATAATCTATGTTATTTTTTGTGCTTATTAAAATATTCCGAAATAAATATTAAACATTTTAAAATGACAAATGAAGATAAAAAATCAGATATAACACAAAAAAATATAGCAACCATAAAAGTTAACCGTAAAAAAAGTAGGAAATTATTGTTTCAAGAATTATATTCAATGTCTTTTAATGATTTTGAGTTAGAATCATTCAAAGAATCATTTTTTGATAATGTATTTACATTTAATCAAGATGAAAAATATATTAACGAAATGATAAAAATTATTACGTTTTATGAAAAATTCTTCATAAACATATTAAAAATTCATGCACCAAAATTTAAAGTTCAATCAATGAGCTTATCATATATATTACCAATTTATATATGATTAGCAGAAATGTTTTTTTTAACTGAGGAAATTCCATGAAAAGTATCAATTAATGAAGCTGTAGAAATAGCAAAAGTGTATTGAGATGATTCATCAAAAAAAATTGTTAACTGAGTATTAAACAAAGTATATAAAAACCACGAAGAATTATTTAAAACCAAAAATAATGATTATAGTAGTATTACAGAATCTTATTTTAAAAAATAAATAAGAAAATATTTAGAGAAAAAGTAAAGCTAAAAATTAATTTAAAATTAATTTTTAGCTTTTTTTATATATAATATATACATATTATTTTATTTTAAACCTAATTCGTTATGAATAAACAAAACAAAGCATTTACTTTAGTAGAATTAATTGTAGTAATTACAATCATAGCGATCCTATGAACAATAGCCTTTATATCACTACAATGATATAGTGCACAATCAAGAGATTCAGTAAGAATTTCAGATGTATCAAATATGAAAATATCACTAGAACTATTTCATCTAAATTCGTGAAAATACCCATTACCAGATAATTATGAAATAGTAGATTATAATACAGAACTGTTATGGTACCAATGAACTTTTTGAAGTACAGTAGTTTCACAACTATCAAGAAACATGAATCACATACCAAAAGATCCATTAACAGATAAAGAATATATATTTTCTACAGCAAATAATAAAAATGAATTTGAAATACTAACCTTACTAGAATGAGATTTAGTGCTTAACACTATATCGCAAACAAATGCAACTACTCTTACAGTAACACCAAGAGTAGATTGAAATTATAACGGGGTATTTATAAAAACAGAGTGATACATAGTACCTACACCAAGTATAATCACATCTGAAGAAATAAATACATGATGAATAACATTAAATGCTACAAATATAAAATCACAAATAATAGATTGATGAGAAAATATACCTAATGTATGAAATGTTAATTATAATACATGAGCATTAATATGATTAGAATTATCGGTCTATAATGGAACAATAAACAAAGATTCAGATGATACAGAAAAAGAAAATGTAATGTTAGCAATTCAAGCAGCTTATACAGGTTCAACACTTGCTAATAATAATATATATGAATATATATTAAGTAAAACTACAACTGAAGATTTAGTAGCATTATCTAACACTGTAGTCTTAGATAGTAACGCGGTTGTTCCAACTACTACAACCTATTCATGTGACGATACTACAAAACCAGTTGATGATTTAAATAAAGAGTATACAGTTAATCCAATAAGTGAAAATCAAGCATATGTAAAAGATTCTGATGAATGTTGATATGCATGTACAGATGGATATACATGAATAAATTGTGATATTGCGCCAAATCCATATTCAAATTGTACATGAGTAAATACACCTCCAGTTTGAGATGCAAATATAATAACAACAACTACATATGGTTTATGTGATACAACAGATATAATAGTCTGTAGTTGAACATGAGTATGATATATGATATCAGCTTGTAACGTATGAACAGATACAGCATCAACCTCTTATAACGACGTAAATTGATATTGACAACTATTTCAATGGTGAAATAATGAATGAATAAAAACAGCATGAATAAGTAATACACAAATTTTAATAACTAATATTGATAGTACTTACAACGGTAACGGGTACTTTATATATGACACAAAAGATTGGAATACAACACAAAATGATAATTTATGGTGAAAATGAACAAATACAGATGAAGCAAGGAAATGACCATGCTTGACTTGATATCATGTACCAACCCTACAAGAATGGCAATGAATACATACAGCTTGATGATGGGCTAGTAATTGATTAAATATGTCAAATGCTCTAAAATTACCTATGGCAGGGTACCGTGATCGGAACGCTACTAATGTATACAACCAAGGTTCTCTAGGATACTATTGGTCTTCTTCAACTGGTGGTACTGGAGGTGTTTATGGATTCAATATGTACTTCAAATCTGACTATATTGGTCCTGCTGATGCAAAAAACCGTGCTAATGGGCAATCTGTTAGGTGTTTTAAAAATTAATTAATATATATAAAAAAACATCTTTTTCAAAAGTAAAGCTAAAAATTAATTTTAAATTAATTTTTAGCTTTTTTTGTATATACTTAAATTACTATATTTTATATCACAAACATATATCAATATGAAGAAACAAAACAAAGCATTTACTTTGGTGGAATTGATAGTAGTAATAACTATTATAGCCATCCTATGAACAATAGCCTTTGTATCACTTCAATGATATAGTGCATCGTCTAGAAACTCGGTAAGAGTATCTGATGTATCTAATATGAAAACATCTCTTGAATTGTTTCACTTAAATGCGGGGAAGTATCCATTACCTGATAATTTCGAAACAATAACCTATGAAACAATGGATTTATGGTATCAGTGAGATTTTTGAGATGCCGTAGTTTCACAACTTTCAAGAAACCTAAATAAAGCACCCACTGATCCATTATCAGATAAAAAATATATATATTCTGTATCAAATAATAAAAATGAATTTCAAATATTAAATCTATTAGAATCTGATTTAGCACTAAATGCCATAACAGAAGTAAATGCTGCGACTCGTACTGTAATTCCGAGGGTAGACTGAACATATAATTGAGTATTTATAAAAACAATTACTCATATAGTACCGGTACCAAGCATACTAACTGCTGAAGATACTACATGATGATTGATATTAAATGATACAAATATACACTCTCAAATAATCTCAGGATGAGAAAATATTCCAAATATATGAAATGTTAATTTTAATACATGAGCATTAACATGATTAAAATTATCAGTATACACTTGAAGTGTAACAAAAAATGATACTGATACAAAAAAAGAAGAAATAATGAAAATTATACAAGAAGCATATACAGGTTCAGTTTTAGCAAATGATGATATATATTCATATATATTAAGTATAAGTTGAACTGAAAATTTAGCTGCAATATTAGATACAGTTATACTTGATGGGAATACATCAATTACTAACACAACTCCTGAAGAAGAAGAAGAAGAAGAAATAATAATAACTAATTGAGATATATACTGGGATAATGTAGTTTTATTAGCTCATATGGACGGTACTGATTGAAGTACTAGTTTTGTTGATGAAAAATCACACACTATAACTCAGGCTGGTAATACTCAAATATCTACAACAGAAAGTGTTTTTTGAGGTTCATCGGGATTATTTAATGGTAATGATTGAGATTATATCGTTTTAGATAATTCTACTGATTTCACCTTAGGTACATGAGATTTCACCATAGAATTTTGGTTAAAAATTTCAAGTATTAAACCAACAGTTAATATGATTATGGATTTTAGACCCCTAGGTTTACAATGAGCTTATCCTACTATATATTATGATTCTGCAGGGGAACTTAAATTTTATACTAACTCAAATAATAAAATTGATACAGGTGAAATTCTTGTTGTAAATAATTGGTATAATATAACATTAAACAGAAGCAATGGTATAACTAGAATGTTTGTAAATTGAATACAAAAAGGAAGTAATTTCACTGATGCTAATAATTATCTTGTTTGAGCAAATTGATTATTTATTGGTACAGGTTATTCTACAAGTACATATAATATCGACGGATACATAGACGAGCTACGTATAACAAAAGGATTTAGTAGATATTCTGCAAATTTTAGTGTAACAACAACTCCATTTCCAGACTCAATTCAACCTTTATTATGATCAAATTCATCTTGTAAGGATATATTAGATAATAATCCTTGAGTACTAAATGGTGTTTATACAATTGATCCAGAAAATAATTGAACATGATTTAA